>CAMYRF010000193.1 GCA_947296775.1 uncultured Mycoplasmatota bacterium | reverse complement strand
TATCTTTTCTCTCATTAATCATAGTAATAATTTCGTTTGATAATGGTTCATCTTGATATTCTTTCTTTTTTCCGCTTACTGATACGAATGAATCGGTGTTTGTTATGAAAACGGAATTTTTTGTTATATTATTAGTCGCATCGGTTATGGCATCTGCAAAGTCTTTTATTTTTTCTATTTGACTATATTTTTTTAATATTATGTTTTCATTTTCATCAACATATATTTCTAGATTTTCTCCATTTTTTAATCTCAATGTTTTTCTTATTTCTTTAGGAATTACTATTCTTCCCAAGTCGTCTATTCTTCTAACTACACCTGTTGCTTTCATAGATTACCTTCTTTCTAATGTATAGTTTGTGATATTTTTTGTTATTTATACTTTTATTTTGTTTTTCTTTTCATAAATTATGGTATTATAATAATAGAATTGAGTGGTATAAATGGATAAAAAGGAAATTTTAAATGAATTTAAAAAATTAAATATTAAAGGTTCTTATGATTTATATGATTTTATTGTTGCTAATGATTGTGTTAATATTGGTGATCTTTTTTTTGATTTAAATACAAGTAAGGGGTCTACTGAATTTATGTGCTTATTTATGCAAGTAATTGGTTATGATTATGTTCGTTTTTTATTCAAAAAAGAGGATTTTAATCATTGGTTTTTAGCTTTTTTTAATGGTGATGATTGGTTTTATTATGAACCTTTTTTAGAAAAACTTTCTGGTCAATTTATTTTTGCGAATTATGATGAACTTTTATTTTTTGTTACTAGAAGATTGAATGATTATTGTGGTGGCGATAAAAACAATTATATTTTAAAAGATTTTAGTAGTAATGAGAGTTTAAGTAATGGTGGTACTGAAATTTTTGTTAATGATTATATGAGCCTAGATAAAGACGTTGATCCTAAACCTACTGTTCAAAGCTCTTTTGTTAGAGAGGCTGAGCAATATAAAAATTTCTTATTCTTTATTATTGGATTCTTTTTTACGATTGCTGTTTTAATTCTTGTTTTTTGGTTAAGTAGTGGTTTTTAGCAAAATATATAATTTTGCTTTTTTTTTTGAAATAAAAGTGTTATAATTGTTTTACAAAAAAGGAGATGATTATGTTGGAAAAAACATTAATTTTTGGACATCAAAAACCGGATACTGATAGTGTTACTTCATCTATCGTTTTATCTTATTTAAAAAATAAGTTAGGTGAAAATACTGAGCCTAGAGTGCTTGGGGATATTAATAATGAAACTCAGTTTGTGTTAGATTATTTTAATGTGGAGGCGCCTAAGTATTTAAATGATGTGAGAATTCAAATTAAGGATGTTGATTATATTAAAGATTGTTTTTTAAATGAAAATGATTCTGTTTTTAAAGGTTATCAATATATGAATGAAACTAAGATTAGTACTATTCCTGTTATTGATAATGATAGGAATTACAAGGGTGCAGTTTCTATGAAGGATGTTGCTAGTAACTTAATTTCTGGTAATATTGGATGGCTTCATACTTCTTATGATAATTTATTAGAGGCTTTGAATGCTAAGGAAATATTACGTTTTGATAAGGTAATTGAAGGCAATATTTATTCACCTACTTACAGAACTGCTACTTTTAAAGAACAAGTTAAAATTGATAAAGATAGTGTTTTAATTGTTGGGGATCGTCATAATATTATTGAATACGCCGTTAATAATTGTGCTTCTATTATTATTTTAACAAATGGTGTTGAAATGAAACCTGAGCATCTAGAAGTTGCTAAGAAAAACAATGTTGATGTTATTAGTACTGAATATGATGGCCTTACTACTGCTAATCTTGTTGTGTTAAGTAATTTTATTAAAGATAAGATTAAAGATGAGAAGATTATTAGTGTTAATGAAAATGATGCTTTATACGATGTTTTGGAAATGGCTAATAAGAAAAAATTTAGCAATTATCCTATTTTAAATAATGATGGAGAATGTTTAGGCATATTTAGATTAAGTATTGCCGATAATAATACTCCTAAAAAGGTTATTTTAGTTGATCATAATGAACGTGAACAAAGTGTTGTTGGTTTAGATGAGGCTGAAATAGTTGAAATTGTTGACCATCATAAAATTGGTAATATTGGTACAGCTATGCCTATTAACTTTAGAAATATGACTGTTGGTTGTACTGAAACTATTTTATATTTAATGTTTAAAGAAAGTAATGTGAAAATTCCTAAACATATAGCTGGTTTAATGATGTCTGGTATTATTTCTGACACTTTATTACTTACTTCACCTACAACTACTGATTTAGATAAAATAGCTTTAGAAGAGCTTGCGAAAATTGCTGGTGTAAACTACAATGATTATGGTATGGAAATGTTTAAGGCTGGATCTTCTTTAGAAGGAAAATCTATTAGTGAAATTATTCATGGTGATTTTAAAAACTTTACTGTGGATAATCAAAAAATTGGTGTTGGTCAAGTATCTACTATGAGTACTGATGAAATTATGAGTAAAAAAGATGACATTATTGC
>CAMYRF010000192.1 GCA_947296775.1 uncultured Mycoplasmatota bacterium | reverse complement strand
TCCATATTCATGTCCAAATTCCCTAATCATATTACCAGTTTCACCAAATTCCTCAGTTACAAAAGGACCTTCGCCAACTCTAGAAGAATAAGCTTTAATAACACCATAAACATCATTAATATAACGTGAACCAATTCCGCTTCCAGTACTAACACCGCCAATAGTTGGATTAGATGAAGTAACAAAAGGGTAGCTACCAAAATCAATGTCTAACAAAGTTGCCTGCGCACCTTCACAAAGAATTCTTTCGTCATTTTTAATAGCTTTATGCATCATACCAGTAGTATCACATACATATTCTTTCAAAATTGAAGCTAAGGCCTTATATTCTTCTAAAATCATACTGTAATCTAAGGGCTCATGACCATAAGCTTCGATAATTCTATTTTTATTATCTAAATTTCTTTTAAGAAGTTTATCGAAATCATCAGAAATAAAATCTTCCATACGGATTCCTGATCTTTCAAATTTATCTTGGTAAGCTGGACCAATACCTCTTTTAGTAGTTCCTATTTTATTTTCACCTCTAGATTCTTCCAAAATACCATCCATAACAATATGATAAGGAAGTATCAAATGGGCTTTATCACTAATATATAAATTGTTTACAGAAAAACCATAAGCCTTCAAACTTTCAATTTCTTCACATAAAACCTTAGGATCAATTACAACACCATTACCTAAAACAGCCTTGATATTTTCATTTAAAATTCCACTAGGTAATAAATGAAAAGCAAACTTTTTATCATTAACTTTAATGGTATGACCAGCATTATTGCCGCCCGAAAACCTCACTGCGTAATTAGCAGATTTAGAAAGATAATCAATTATTTTTCCTTTTCCCTCATCACCGTAAAATAATCCTAATACAACATTTACATTCTTCACTTCAAACCCTCCCATATCAGTGTAATATAACCAAAATTTAAAGTCAAGAAAAAACTAGAAATTCTAGTTTTAGATATTAGAGACAAGTTTATATAAACCAATTCCATGAGAAGACTTTAAATAAACAGATTTATTTTTCATCTTATCAGTAGAAATCTCGTCGACATTATTATAAAAATAAACATTAAAATCATTTTTCTTCAAAATATCATATACATATTTCATATTCTCACCAACAAGATGAAATTCCTCAAACAACAAACCATTTTTAATAATATATTCACCAATATTTTTATGGATTTTTTTAGACATTTTTCCAAGTTCTAAAATATCACCTAAAACAACAATTTTATTATCAGTGCCTAAATTCCAAAAATAATCAAGACCACTGATCATCGTTTCATAAGATGCATTATAACAGTCATCAATTAAAATATGATTACCAATAATTATTTTTTCCATACGACTAGGTGCACATTTAAATCGACTTATACCCTTAACAATATTTTTAATATCCATTCCTAAAAGTAAACCTATTTTCATCGCACAAATAGAGTAATTAATTAAATATTCCATATCACTATTAATATTGATTTTATATTTTTTACCATTAACTAAAGCTGCATATCTCATTTTTTCACCATAAACAATATTACTAATATTTTCATCATAAATACCATAATCAATTACTTTAGAACCCTTTATCTTAACTTTTCTAAGTAATTCATCATCCACATTACGTAAAAAATATTCAGAGCCTTTAGAAATACTTATTTTCTCCTTTAAAATATTTTTTAATTTCTTAAAATTTCCAATATGCGCCGTCCCAATATTAGTAACTAAAGAAATAGTAGGTTTGCATATGTCCCTCAAAAACTCAATTTCTCCTCTGTGATTAGAACCCAGTTCTAATAAAATAATATCTTCATTATTATAATTTACCAAAGTAAGAGGCATACCAATATGATTATTGTAATTACCAGTAGTACTCAAAACATTAAGTTCTTCTTTTAAAACACTAAAAATCATCTCTCTCTCGCTAGTTTTACCAAAACTACCAGTTAAAGCAATCACTGGAATGTCTATTGTACGTCTAACCAAAGAAGCAAGTTCCTGTAAAGCCTTTAAACAATCATCAACTCCAATAATAACTAAATCAGAGTTTATACTTAAAGCACTAGAAATAATATCAGAATGATTGTTATCTACAAAAAATCCACTAATTCCATTTTTGACACCACTTAAAATATAATCATGTCCATCAGTATTACCTTTAAGCGGAATAAAAATAGTATTTTCATTAACATCATTAGTGTTTATAGAAAAATTAACATTTAAATCTAAATCACCATTTATTAATTTAGAATTTTTAATTTTCAATATTTCTTTAACTTTCATATTAATCACCCCATAGTATATAAATATTATAATATATATTATGCCATATAACAAACTAAAAAGAATAAAAATGGTTAATTAAAATGTAAAATAAACCAAAGAACACAAACGAACTATATCTAAGGAAAAAATTACCTTGTTTTTTTTTTTTTTTTTTTTTAAAGATTTATTTATTTATTATTATTGCGTAAAAAAAAAAAGAAAAATAAAAAAAAAAAAAAAAAAAAAAAAAAAAACAA
>CAMYRF010000191.1 GCA_947296775.1 uncultured Mycoplasmatota bacterium | reverse complement strand
ATCTAGAACTTCTTTATAGTATCTAATCTTTTCTATTATTCCTTTTAATTCTTCTTCTACTTTTTGTCTTTCTAAACCAGTTAATCTACTTAATTTCATTTCTAGTATAGAATTTGAATGTGATTCACTAAGTTTGAAATCGTTCATTAACCCTGTTCTAGCTTCGTCATCAGATTTTGATCCTCTAATTAGCTTTATAACGGCGTCTATATTGTCTAAAGCAATTTTTAAACCTTCTAGTATATGAACACGATTTTCGGCTTTATTTAGGTCAAATCTTGTTCTTCTGATGATTATTTCTTTTTGATAATCGATATATTTTGAAATTATATCTTTTAATCCTAGAGTTTTTGGTACTCCATTATCTAACATTAATAAGGTAATACCAAATGTTGTTTGGAATGATGTATGTTTATATAGGTTATTCAATACAACTTGTGCATTTGCGTCCTTTTTAAGAGTTATTGTAATTTTTACACCATGTTTTAAATCGGTATGATAATCAGAAATTCCTTCAATTGTTTTGTTGTGAACTAATTCTGCTACTTTATCTTTTAAATCTGATGTTTTAACCCCGTATGGAACTTCAGTAATAACTATATATTGTCTTCCATTTTTTTCTTCAATTTGAGCTTTACTACGTATTGTAATTGTTCCTTTTCCTGTTTCGTATGCTTTTTTTATTCCACTATTACCTAAAATAGTTGCTCCTGTTGGAAAATCTGGGCCTTTTATGTATTGCATTAATCCATCTGTATCAATGTTAGGATTATCAATGTATGCGACACATCCATCAATAACTTCACTTAAGTTATGTGGTGGAATATTAGTTGCCATACCTACAGCAATTCCCATTGTTCCATTAACTAAGATATTTGGGAATCTTGATGGTAATATTTTGGGTTCTTTTAATGATTCATCGAAGTTTGGATCAAAATCTACAGTATCTTTATTAAGATCTCTTAATAATTCCAATGATAATTTTGATAATCTTGATTCGGTATAACGCATTGCGGCTGCTCCAGAACCTTCAATAATACCAAAGTTTCCGTGTCCATCAACTAACATATAACGGTAACTAAAATCTTGAGCCATTCTTACCATAGCTTCATATATTGATGAGTCTCCATGTGGGTGATATTTACCCATTACGTCTCCGACGATTCTAGCACTCTTTTTATGTGGTTTATCAGGAGTATAACCTGATTCATACATTGAATATAATATTCTTCGGTGAACTGGCTTTAATCCATCTCTTAAATCTGGTAAAGCACGGGATACTATTACGCTCATTGAATATTCAAGGAATGATTTTTCTATTTCATCTACTATGTTGTTTTCTTGTAATTTATCTTTATCCATGATTTACCTCCTATATATCTAAATTTTCTGCGTATACTGCATTTTCTTCTATAAAGTTTCTTCTTGGTTCTACTTCTTCACCCATAAGTTTAGTAAATGCTGCATCGGCTTCTATAGCGTCATCAACTGTAATTTTTCTTAATACTCTGGTGTTTATATCCATAGTTGTTTCATTTAACTCTTCTGCGTCCATTTCACCTAAACCTTTCATACGTAAAATATCATATTTTGTATTTGGATTTAGAGTAGCTAAATAAGCATCTCTTTCCTCTTCATTTAATACGTATTTAATAGTTTTTCCGTGTTTTATACAGAATAGTGGTGGCTGTGCAGCATATACATGACCAGCTTCAACTATTGGTTTAAAGAAACGATAGAATAGTGTTAATAATAATACTCTAATATGTGATCCATCAACATCGGCATCGGTCATGATTATTATTTTATGATATCTTAATTTCTTTAAATCAAAATCTTGACCTATTCCAGTTCCGAATGCTGTAATTATTGTTCTAATTTCTTCATTTGATAAAGCTCTATCTAATCTAGCTTTTTCAACATTTAAGATTTTACCTCTTAATGGAAGAATTGCTTGAGTCATTGAATCTCTACCTTTAATAGCAGATCCTCCTGCCGAATCCCCTTCGACTAGGAATATTTCACATTTGATTGGGTCTTTATCTTTACAATCAACTAGTTTTCCACCAAAGTTAATTACATCTAGATCGCTTTTTCTTCTAGTTAATTCTCTAGCTTTTTTAGCTGCTACTCTAGCTCTAGCTGCTGTCATGTTTTTTTCCACAATAATTTTTGCTTCTTCTGGATGTTCTAGTAGATATCTTTCAAATCCTTCAGCAAATACGTTATCTGCTAATTTTCTTACTTCTGAGTTTCCAAGTCTACCTTTTGTTTGTCCTTCGAATTGTGGGTTTGGATGTTTACAAGAAACTATCATTGTTAAACCTTCTTTAACATCTTCACCACTTAAAGAATCATCTTTTTCTTTTAAAATATTATTTTTTCTAGCATAACTATTTATGATTCTTGTTAAAGCTCTTCTAACTCCTTCTTCGTGAGTTCCACCATCGTGTGTATTAATGTTGTTAACAAATGAATAAACACTATCTGTATAACCATTATTATATTGAAGAGCGACTTCAAACATAATTCCATCTTGTTCGCCTTCTAAATGAATGATTTCATTTTGAATTGGGGTTTTATTTTCATTTAAATATTTAACATATTCACTGATACCACCTTCATAATGGAATGTTTCTCCTGTTGTATCT
>CAMYRF010000190.1 GCA_947296775.1 uncultured Mycoplasmatota bacterium | reverse complement strand
TTGATACGGCGGGTAGATTGCAAAACAAAATAAACCTAATGAAAGAGTTAGAAAAAATAAATAAAGTTATTGGTAAACTTATAGAAGGGGCCCCACATGAAACACTATTGGTAATAGATGCAACAACTGGACAAAACGGAATTAGTCAGGCCAAAAATTTCAAAGAAATAACTGATATAACAGGCGTAGTTCTAACCAAATTAGACGGTACCGCTAAAGGTGGAATTGTACTAGCTATTAAAGATAGTACAGGCATTCCGGTAAAATTTGTCGGATTAGGCGAAAGAAAAGAAGATTTAAAAACCTTTGATATTGAAAAATATATCTACGGGCTTTTCAAAGGAATGGAGGACGAAAATGAAAGAAACTAAAAAAGATATTAAATTAGACATAGGGTTAATCGCCCAACTAGTTTTAGTAGTAATATTAATTGTAATTCTATTACTATCAATGTTCTATAATTTTTTACTTCCAGTTGCCGAAATAACAGCTGGACTAGCACTAATAGTTATGGGATATAACAATAATCGAATTTATAAACGTAAAGCCTTAACTTGGATTTATGTTATATTCGGAATAATACTAATTTTAAGCACAGGATGGAATTACTTTAATGGATAACCGAATTTATTTAATTAATCTATATGATTATTATAGTGAGTTATTAACTGAAAAACAAAGAGAATATTTTGAATATTATTATTTCGATAATCAATCATTGGCCGAAATTAGCGAAAACTTAAAAGTAAGTAGAAACGCAGTTCATAACAGGCTAAAAGAAACAACAAATAAATTAGAATTTTATGAAGAAAAATTAGAACTTTATAAAAAATCAAAACAAATAAAAGAATTAATAGAAAAATTAGACAAAAATCTACAAAATAAAATAAAAGAATTAATATAGGGAGGAAACAAAAATGTTTGGAAAAATTATTTATATAAGCTCAACAGAAGCACATGTAGCAACACCAGAAAACGCAGAACAAAGTACCGATTTAATGAATATGCACGTCGTATTTGAAGATGAAAATAAGAAAATAATAGGGGAAGTAGAAGATGTCAGTAAAGATATCATAAAAATAAGATTATTAGGAGAAGTTGTTGGCAATAAATTCCTAGGCGGTGTAATAAGGAAACCAACTTTTAGTTCGAAATTGAGATTAATAACCAGAGAAGAAGTAGGGTTATTAGTCGGAGAAGACAATGCCAGATCACTTACACTAGGTGTAAGTCCGTTGTATAATGACTATCCAATAAGAGTCGATATCAACGATTTATTTAGCAGCCACATGGCTATATTTGGTAATAGTGGATCAGGAAAATCTTGTGGAGTAGCACGAGTATTGCAAAATGTTTTCCATAATCCAAAACTATTACCATACAAATCAAACTTCTTTATATTTGATGCTTATGGGGAATACCATAATGCATTAAAAACAGTAAATCAAATAAATCCGAATTTAAACTTTAAATTCTACACAACAAATGTAAATCAAACAGAAGGGCAAGTATTAAATATTCCAATCTGGTTATTAGATGTTGATGACATCGCATTATTATTAAGATCAGAATCACATTCGCAACTAACAATTATTGAAAGAATGTTAAAATTAGTCAATATTTTTGCTATGGACGATGAAATGTCAACAAAATATAAAAACCATTTAATCGCAAAAGCCATAATGAGCATCCTATACACAAACCAAACTGCAAGCAGTAAAAGAAATGATGTATTTGCCATTTTAGCTACATGTTCAACAAATGAATTTAATACAGAAGCTCCAGTTCAAGGCATTGGATATACCCGTAAATTTAGAGAATTATTCACCATAGATACTCAAGGACAATTTCCAGAGAGTATCTTAATGAGCGAATACGTTACAAGTTTTATTGATGACTCTTTAGATAAATACGAACCAACCGAAATCAAATACTATACCTTAGAAGACTTAGAAAAAGCTTTAGAATTCACTTTGATTTCAGAAGGTTTATTAAATAATCCAGAAACTTATAGTGATGCTATAACCTTAAAAGTTAGATTACACGCCATCACAATTTCAGAAAACTCAAGATATTTAAGATATCCTAATTTCATTACAATGGAAAATTATATTGCAACATTAGTATCCGCAAATGGTAAAAAAGCCCAAATTATCAACTTTAACTTAGAAGATATTGATGATTGGTTTGCCAAAGTGGTTGTAAAAATATATTCGAAAATGCTATTTAATTTTACAAAAAGATTAAAACAAAGAGCATCAATTCCATTCCACATTTTTGTAGAAGAAGCTCACAGATATGTTCAAAACGATGGTGACGTAGAATTAATAGGTTATAACATCTTTGAAAGAATAGCTAAAGAAGGAAGAAAATACGGTATTATCTTAAATCTCATCTCACAAAGACCAGTTGAAATATCAGAAACCGTTATTTCGCAAGTATCAAACTTCTTAATTTTCAAACTAAACCATCCAAGAGACGTCGAATATATTCGAAAAATGCTACCAAATATTAGTGAAGAAATTGTTGAAAAACAAAAATCATTACAACCAGGAACATGTATGGCCTTTGGTAAAGCATTCAAGGTTCCAATGATCGTAAAAATGGAAATGCCAAACCCAGAACCATCAAGTAGTAGTTGTAACATCCTAGAAAC
>CAMYRF010000189.1 GCA_947296775.1 uncultured Mycoplasmatota bacterium | reverse complement strand
TTGTTGTTTTTAGCGATTGTAGTTAGCATTTGTCCTTTGGTTCCCATATATTGTGAGGTTGCTATTTTTACTTTACTTGGGTCATATATGGCGATTAAATATCCTCTTAGCCCGTCGCCAGATATATCTATTTTTTTATATAAGTTATTGCCTTTTTCTTTTGTTAGAATTTCTTTTTCGTATTTATTTAAGTACATTGTGGTACTTTTGTAACTATTGAATACTATTTGTGTGGTATCGGTGCTTTCACCAGTTTCTTGAACGTAATTTTGTTTTAGAACTTCATCGATTGTTTTTTCGTCATAGAAAATGGTGGCTAAATATTGATGGTTCATTGTTGTCATAGCTGTTGTTATTAACCAATTTCTAAAGTTTTTATATGGTCCATATAAAAGAAAGAGAAAACTTATTAAAAATAGTACTGTTAATATTAGAATAGCGATGATGATTTTTTTAGGCGTTGTTAAGTGTTTGTTGTTATTTTGGGTCATTGTTTTCTTCCTTTCCAAAGTATTCTTTATCTTTGTCGTAATCTATGTAATCTTTATATATTGTAAGGTTTCCTTTATTTAAATGGTTTTCTCCTTTTTCTTTAGCCCATTTGTTATATTCATCTACAGTTTTGTTATAGTTTTTTATGTCTGAGATATAGTAATTATTTGCGGCTTCATATGTTGATTTAAAGATTGTACATTTGCTATTTATGTTTGGGTCTGCAAATTTGACTGTACAATTTTCTTTTAAAATTGTACTATTTTTTTCAATATTTTCGATACTTTTTTGATAATCTTTTATTAAATCGTTCCAATTTTTGGTGTTTTTGGCGAATTCTTCTAAAAAGGTATTTTCTCTTTGATTGTAGAAATAGTCTCTTTCTTTGGCGAATTGTTGGACGCTTTTGTTAAACAAATCAAAGTTTTGGACTATTTCGTTTGACTTTTCTTTTGTTATTTCTTTATCTTCTTTGAAGTTTGTTATAAATTTATATGTTCCAAAGATTATTAATGTAATTATAGTAATGCATATTATTGTGAAAATTACTGCTTTATTTTTCATTTTTGTACTCCTCTACTATTCTTTTATTAGTTTATCAAAATATGAAAAAAATGTAAATATTTGACGTATTTACATTTATATAATATTTTTATATTTTTTTGTTAAAATTTTCTCTTCTTTTAATTCGGAGTTATTTCCGCTGAATGTATATTTAAAATACCCTGTGGTATAGACTTTGTCAGTTACCATTAGGTTTTTTATGTATAATGTTTCGAATAAACCGTTTTGATTTAGTAGGATAGTTAGCTTAATAGCTCCTGGAACTGAAGAATTTTGTGAGTACAATATATTACTTAGAGTTGGAACTTTGATTATGCATTTTTTATTGGCTGCTTTTATTGAATTATGGTGTCCATGTCCTTTGAGGATAAGTTTTCTTTCTATCCAATCGCTTGGCCAACGATGATTTTGACGATGGCTTTCGTGTTTTACTGGATGTGAAATCATTATTTGACTTTTGTGTATGTTGATAAGACTCGTTCCAAAACCTAGCGAGATAAAATCTAATCTATTAGCGCATAAAATGTTTGCGATATTAATACCATAGTGTTCAAGTGCACTGTAATCGTGATTACCAAAACAGACAAGATTTAAAATATCTTCATCATAAGGGTGAGTTTTTATTAGTTTTTCTATTTGCTTTATAACGATTTGTTCTTCTTCTTTGTTGCAGCAACCATCTATTAAGTCTCCACAATTGATTATTATATTTATGCCATCTTTTTTTGCGTATTCATATATTAAATTGATCCGTTCTGGGCATTCTAATCTATGTCCGATATGAAAATCTGATACAACTATTGCGCTTAATTCATTAGGTTTTTTCACTAATTTTAGGTTTACTGTATTTGAATAGTTTTGAAAAAGACTGGATAATATATTGTATTTAACAATGCCATCGTCCGATATTTGATATTCAAAATTATACCCGTTCATTTTAAGGGCTTCTAGCCTTATTTTTAATTGTTTTGGGCTTATGTTTAATGTTTTACTTATTTCAGAAGTGCTTTTTCCTTCTAAAATTAATTGTAATAATTGTAGGTTTATGTCGGTCATAGGCTTACTCCTTTTTGTCTAGGTCTTTTAATCTTTCCAGTAAATTGTTGGCCACTTTTTCTGGCAATATTGTTGTTAGTTCTTCTACTGTCTGATTTTTAATGTTTGAAAGTGATTTGTATTTTTTTAGCAATTCTTTTTTTCTTTTGTTTCCGATACCTGGAATTGTGTCTAAAATACTTGAATATGCACCTTTACTTCTTATTTGTTTGTGGTAATTTATTGTGAAATTATGTACTTCATCTTGCATTCTTTCTAAATAATGAAATAGTTCGCTTCGTTTTGGTATTTCAATACTATCGTTTTCGGTTAACAGTGCTTCTGTATTGTGTTTATCATCTTTTTTTAAACTTATTATTTTGATATTCATATTGAATTCATCTATTATTTCTTTAGCGGCATGTAATTGTCCTATTCCTCCGTCGACAATAATTAAATCTGGTGGGGTTAATCCGTCTTTTAGTACTCTAAAATATCTTCTATATATTACTTCTCTCATGGTTCCGTAATCGTCGTTTTGGTCTACTGATATTTTGTATTTACGGTATTCG
>CAMYRF010000188.1 GCA_947296775.1 uncultured Mycoplasmatota bacterium | reverse complement strand
CACATAATCATTTCTTGAAAATTCACCAATCGACCCATCAGAAGTAACTAAAACACCAATACTAGAATGATCCTTAATAACCTTTTCAGTCCCTATTTCCGCAGCCTCAACAAAAGGAATTTCCTCTTCATACCATGGAGTTCTTACCATTCTAGGACCATTTTCATCCTCATAACCTTTAGCCCCATCAATAATATATCCAACACAATCTACAAGCCTAACATCCGCACTAAAATCATCAATTTTAATTTTAGCGGCATTACTAGGAACAAATTTAGGTTCAGTCGTCATAATCGTTTTACCTTGCGCAGACTGTGGAATCTCATCAAGCGTTCTTTTTCGCTCATATTCGTCTTCAACATTAGGAACAACTAGGTTTTCAATAAATCTTTTTATAAATGTTGATTTCCCAGTTCTAACAGCTCCTACTACGCCTAAATAAATGTCCCCACCTGTTCTTTCAGTAATACTTTTTATAATATCAATTTTTTCCATATAATCCCTACTTTCCATAATTCATTTAAATATATGCCTATTTTATTTAGGATATGAAAAAAATCATAATAAAAACCATTATAAAATGGTTTTATCTGTTTTCTAATAAATCAATAACATCAAACAAAGAAGTCAACTCATAAGCTGCATAATTCCTAGTTTCATCCTTAATAACATCAATGTCAGGAATTAAAATAGGAATACATCCAGCCTTATATGCCGCTTTAATTCCATTATTAGAATCCTCAAGAACAATCGCTTCACTAACCTTAACACCTAATAATTCACAAGTTTTTAAAAATATATCTGGATGTGGTTTGCCATACTTAAAATCTTGCCCGCCAATAATAAACTTAAAAATATCTTCAGGTATACCTGCACATTCCAAATACCACTTAATTCTTTTCGTAGGCGTTGAAGAAGCAATCGCAAAAGCATAATCATTAGAAATTAAATAATCAAGTAATTCCCTTAATCCATTTTTTAAAGAAATACCTTCCTTTTTAATAACCTCATCCATATTATTAACATATTTAAAATAAAAATTATCACAAGGGAAATCTTCTCCCACCTCAGCCTTTAAAACATCCTTTATTGTATTTTGATTAGTACCAATAGTCTTTTCATGTAACTTAGAAGTAAAATTATATCCAAATTCCTTACCAGTTTTAATAAAAGCTTTTTCCCATAAAGACTCAGTATCAAACATCAAACCATCCATATCAAAAATAAGTGTTTTTACTTCCATACTATCACCACTAATATAATAACATAAAAAACTATCAAAAGATAGTTTAAATAAGTTTATCAATATCTTTAGGCACCTTATCATTTACAACCGCTTCAATAATTTTATCCTCTTTTTCTTTAGGTACATCTTTACCAGTCATCTGCCCAAGCTCCCTAATAACCTCTCTTAAAGTTTGTTCATTTTTTAAATCACTCTTTTGTAATTTAGCCGCTAAATCTAAAATTGTTTGTTTCCCAACATTAGTTTTCTTTTCTACTCTATTAAAAAAATTGTCTGAAAATCGCACATCTATCTCCTCCTACAATAATATATGAATAAGATAAAATTTGGTTAATTATTTTCTTTACCATTGAAAATAAACATGTTATAATAACTTACCGAGGTGAGACTATGAAAACATATAGTCTAAATGAACTAATAAAAAAAGGATTAGAACCAGAAATTGTTAATCTAATCACAAATGAAGTTTTAAATATTACTTTACCCCTGAAAGAGGACTATCCTGAATATAAAACATGGTTTTTAATAAAGCATCTTGAAGGTATTGGTAATGACCGCGATATACTATTCACTGTTTATAAAAAAGAAATAGTAGGGATTGCCAATATTAAATTAAGTGAGCAAAAAATTTGTACCTTATATATTAAACCTGGATTTAGAGAAAATAAAATCGGAAGAATGTTAGTAAAAACATGTATGGAAGTTTTAGGCACAAATAAACCACTAATTACTATATCTTCTAATAAAATCCATATGTTCAAAAAAATAATCAAAGAAAATAATTGGGAATATTCAGAGTCACTAAGTAACTACTATACTATAGGAAGTGATGAATTCATATTCAATGGAAGCCTATTTTTACCAAAAGAAAAAGAAATAGATTATCAAAAAATAATTCTTCCAAATAAACCAAGATACTATAAAATCGATATGCTTCCTAAAAAAATTATTTTCTTTATAAAACACTTATTAAACCAAAATTAAAAGACACAGTTGTGTCTTTTTTATTGCTCACCTTTATTTTTAAAATGCATTACAATTGGAGTACCTTCAAAGTCAAAATTTTCTCTAATCTTATTTTCTAAATATCTTTCATAAGAAAAATGTAATAACCCTTTACTATTAACTTGAATATTAAAAGTTGGAGGTTTAATTCCTACTTGATTAGAAAAATAAATTTTCATTCTTCTATTTTTATAAGTCGGAGGTAAATTAAGAGAATAAGCATCCATAATCACATCATTAAGTAAGCTTGTCTTAACTTCCCTACATGCATTTTCATAAACTTTAATAATCATAGGCATTAAAGTATGAATACGTTTTTTAGTTAAAGCAGATAAATAAACAATTGGGGCATAAGGCATAAACTGAAAATTATTACGAATATCTTTAGTAAATTCTTTCATCATTCTATCCTTATCTTCAATAAC
>CAMYRF010000187.1 GCA_947296775.1 uncultured Mycoplasmatota bacterium | reverse complement strand
CCTTTATAAATACATCTACCTTCTTCATATGTATCTTTATAAAGTCCATCACCAGATGTTTGATTACAATATTTTTCTTTTAATTCTTTCGTAGTCATACCAGTATTCAATATATTACCTTTGGCGGTTATGTTTAGATTGGTACTGAAAGCCGCATACCCTACTGTTAATATAAATAATAAGCTTAAGCTTGTTAGTATTATAAATTTCATTTGTTTCTTTTTTCTTTTTCTTCTCATATTCTATTTCACCGTATACACTATATCAAAAAAAAAAAAAAAAAAACAAGGTAATATTATCCTTAGATATACCTTGTTATTTAAAATAAACTTAATTGACTAGATTCATCCATATCATCCAAGATTCCCATCATACGCATTTTTTCAATTAAAGTACTAGAAATCTTCGCACGTTTTTGTAAATCTTCAATTGAAAGGAAAGGTGCTTTTTCTCTTTCAGCAACAATATTTTTCGCAACTACATCCCCTAGACCATCAATAGTTCTAAAAGGTGGAATTAACGTTTTTTCATCTTCAGATAATACAAAATATATAGCATCACTCTTATTAATATCAATAGGTGCGAATTTTATCCCCCTAGCTAAAGCCTCTAAAGCAAGTTTTAAACATTCCAAAATATTGTTTTCTTTATTAGAAGCTGCATAACCTTTATCCGCAATTTCTTCCATTCTCATTTTAACAGTTTCATAACCTTTTATCATCGCTTCAATATCAAAATCAGTGTACTCTACTGAAAACTGAGAATAATAATAAACACCTGGTCTATGAACTTTAAAATAGGCAAGTCTAAAAGCATTAATAACATAAGCAACCGCATGCGCTTTTGGGAACATGTACTTAATCTTTTCACAAGAATCTATATACCACTGTTCAATACCAGCTTCCTGTAAATCAGCTTTATGTTCAAGCCATTTATCAGGTTCCTTGCTAGCTTTACCTTTACGAACAAACTCCATAATTTTAAAAGCCTTAATTGGTGAAAGTCCATTATATGTAAGATATACCATAATATCATCACGACATCCAATAACCTCACTAAACGGAACAATGCCATTATCAATTAAATCTTCTGCATTACCATTCCAAACATCAGTACCATGAGAAAGTCCTGAAATTTTAACAAGTTCCGCAAAAGTTTTTGGTCTAGTCTTCTTAACCATTCCAATAGTAAATGGTGTACCAAACTCAGGAATACCTAATGTTCCAACTTCAGACATAATTTGTTCAGGTCTAACTCCCAAAGATTTAGTAGAAGTAAAGATTTCCATAGTTTCTTTATCATCCAAAGGAACAGTAGTAACATCAATACCAGTTAAATCTTGAATCAAACGAAGTTTAGTTGGACCAGAATGCCCTAAAATATCAAGTTTAAGAACATCTTGATCAATCGCGTGATAATCAAAGTGAGTAGTTCGCCATGCCGAATTAACATCATCAGCTGGATATTGGAAAGGCGTAAAATCAAAGACATCCATATATCCAGGAATTACAACAATTCCTCCAGGGTGCTGACCAGTTGTACGTTTAATACCAGTACACCCAGCTGCCAAACGTTCAACTTCAGCAGTACGCATCATAATACCTTTATCTTCGCAGTATCCTTTAACATATCCAAAGGCAGTTTTATCTGCAACCGTACCAATAGTTCCTGCACGATAAACATTATCCTCCCCAAATAATACTTTCGTATATTCATGAGCCGCTGCTTGATTCAAATCCGAAAAATTCAAATCAATATCAGGTACTTTATCAGCATGAAGTCCAAGGAAAGTCGCAAACGGCATGTCATGACCATCTTTATGCATTTTCTCCCCGCATTCTGGGCAATATAAATCAGGCATATCATAACCACAACCATACACACTACCTAAAGCCTCACCATCTTCTTTTTCAAAAATAGTTTTTTGACACTTCCTGCACACATAATGTGGTGGAAGCGGATTAACTTCAGATATTCCCATCATAGTTGCAACTAAAGACGATCCGACTGATCCACGAGAACCAACTAAATAGCCATCATCATTAGACTTTTTAACAAGTTTTTGTGCAATTAAATAAATAACGTCAAAATTAGCTCCAACAATCGCCGTTAACTTACTATCAATTTCTTTGTCAACATCCTCTATCTCTGGATTTTGCTTTTTAATAACGCGACCCATAAGTTCTCTAACTGCTGGCGTATATCCACGCATAACCTTATGAAGACGATCATAAAGTTCCTTATCATAATCAGAAGCTGCAAAACCTTCTTCATCAAGTTCATACTTAATCGCTTTTAAAGGCTCATTACCATAAAGTTCAGCAGCTAATCTTTCCTCAATTAAATAAGGAAGTGGATCACCATAAATTTCTTTAGCCCTGTTATAAACCATATCAATAGTATCTTCAGAACAATTTTCAATTTTAGGCGCAAATGGAATACCGCCAGTTTCAATAATAACCTCAATAACTTCAGCCATATCAGCAATTTTATTAGGATTATCAATAACAATTTCTCTAGCCTCTTCTTCACTTAAGAAACTAAAAGCTTCAAGCATTTCATCAGTCGTTCTAAAATGTTGCGTTGGTATATGCTTAATATCCTTTTTAGCAAGTGGATGTCTACCACCACCAGGAACTTTTTGATTAACAATAATTTCACGGTAAATCTTATCATCAGGATTAATATGATGAACATCACC
>CAMYRF010000186.1 GCA_947296775.1 uncultured Mycoplasmatota bacterium | reverse complement strand
ATGATACCCTACCTGATTTCCATGGTAAAAATTTCTTAACTAAGGGTGGAAGCAGGATTGAAGATTATTATGTAGGTAATGCTTTTGTATTTGATAATAAGGATGCGAATAAGGTACTTGCACCTAAATATCAAAGTAAGGTTAAATTCCAAGATATTACTAAACCTTATTACGATGAGGTTAAGGATAAGGATGATTTAACTAAGATGCAGTATCTTGATATGCATTTTTGGCTTCCAAATGATATTTTATTAAAGGCCGATAAAATGGCTATGGCTAATTCTTTGGAACTTCGCGTACCTATTTTAGATAAGGAAGTATTTGCTTTAGCAAGTACTATTCCAAGTGAATATAAATTATCTCATGGAACTACTAAATATATTTTAAGAAAGGCAGCTTCTTCTAGAATTCCTGAAGAATGGTATAAAAGACCTAAGAAAGGTTTCCCTGTTCCTATTATTAAATGGTTTAGAGAAGAAAAATATTATAATTTGGCTAAGGAAATATTTAATGCTGATTTTACTTCTGAATTTTTTAATGTTAAAGAAATTAATAAGATGCTTGATGAACATTATAGTGGTAAGAAAAATCATTGCCGTAAAATTTGGACTGTTTATGTTTTCTTAGTTTGGTATAAAACTTTCTTTACCAACTTTGAAAAAGGCATAGCTTAGGCTATGTCTTTTGGTTTGTTAAATTCTTTATTCATTAAATATTTAAGGATTATTAATTTTATAAAATATTCAAGGGTTATAGAAAGTCCAAAGGCTATTAAAGCATATTTTGTATGTAAGAATAATATACATGGAATTATGGCTATACATACAGCAATAAAAGCATTAATTACTAGAAATTTTGATTTTCCTTGACAAACACAAAGTGTTTTATATGTTTCATATGGAAGAAGTGCGAATACACTGAATGAATAGAAAATTATATATGGAAAACATTTTTCTATTGGCAGACTTCCATGTGAAATTACTAGGTATAATATACATAATACGTAATTGGCGATTATTATTATTTTTGAACATTGTTTTTTTAGTTCTGTTAGCACTTGATATTGTTTATCATAGTTTTCATTTAAAGGTACATTTATCATTTGGGATGCCTGATATGCATCAGTAATAATTTCTAGTTTTATAGCGACGGCAAAGCAAATTACATGTATAGCGTACATTTCTGTTCCTAAATGACTTGCTAATAGTGTATATATTAATAAGTAAACACTCATGATTAATCTTTCAATTAATATTGGAAATCCATATTTTAAAACGTTATTTATATCTTCTTTATGTGGTAACATAAATTTTAATTTTAAATGATATAACATATAGATTATTGATATAGCCCAAGATGTGATGGTTGCGACGAATAATAAAACTAGATTTTTAGTAAGAATAAATGCAAGTGCATCTAATGCTATTAAACATATATAAAATAGTAACAAACTTTTATTATATAATTTGATATTGCCTTTTAATCTTACCATTTCAAATATTGCATTTGATGTTCTTCCTATTACTATATAAAAGATATAAATACTTAAAACATTTGATAGTAATTGTTTTTGATAATTGGTTAGTTCAAATATATTTACTATATAATCTTTTGTTAGGAATATAATAATTCCTATGATTAAACTAGATATTATATTAACTAATAAGTAGGCCCACTCGTTTTTTCTTACAGTTCGGTATGCGGCAATTCCTAATTGGCATATGGCATTTAAAATTAAATTTATTGTAAATAGACAACCACATACGACTATGGCGTTTATACTAATTGCGTTATTAAAAAATGAATCTACATTGTCAGCAAATCCCATTAAAACAAAACTAATTAATAATGATATAAACTCCTTCATACTACCACCGTTTTTAATTATATCATAAAGGGTATGTTTTAAATTAATTTTTTCCTGCAAGAAAACGAAAAAACTGCATTTTTTTTGTGCAGTTTATACTGTTTGGCCTATTTCTTTTATGTCTATACTTGTTTTATTATCTATTAATGCTTCAATAATTAATGTTTCTAATTCATCTTTAATGATTTTACTTACTTTTCTAGCCCCATATTCTTCATAGTTTGTTTCTTTAATTAATTTATTTATCACTTTTGGTTCTATTTTTATATCTATTTTGTTTTTATATTTTTCTTTTAAATCTTTTAATTTGATGTTTATTATTTTTGAAATATCATTTTCGTTTAAATTATTAAAAGCAATTACACTATCTACTCTATTCATAAATGGAATTGAAAATTTATCATTTAATTTTGTTTTGACTTTATTTTCACTATTGAAACCTACATTAATATCATGAAATCCTACATTAGATGTCATGATTATTACTACATTATCAAATCTTACTATATTTGATTTACTGTCTTTTATTTTTCCTTCATCTAAAACTTGTAAGAATAGATTTATTATGTCATTATGGGCTTTTTCTATTTCATCTAATATTAGTACTGAATATGGTTTGTTTTTTATTTGTTCTAGAATATTTGTATTGTCGTCATATCCTATATATCCTGGAGGTGCCCCTACTATTTTACTAATACTATGGGCTTCTTTATATTCGCTCATGTCTAATCTAATAATGTTTTTTTGACCTACTAAATTTTCTGCGAAAACTTTAGGATGTTCGGTTTTTACTACCCGTGAAGTACCACAAAATAGAGATGAATAACATTTATCG
>CAMYRF010000185.1 GCA_947296775.1 uncultured Mycoplasmatota bacterium | reverse complement strand
CAGAGGAAAGCACCTAGGAAAAAATCCACTTTACATACAACCAACAGGGAAGTATGATAAGCATAGAAGGGTCGTCTGGAATCAGCTGGTCAAGAAGTAATAAGAAAATTTGTTGAAAATCAGGATGAATTATTAAAAATTGTGGAACAGGAAGCAGGAGGATCTTTAGATGATTGGATATCTGACGAAGAAAATCAATGGATAAGTTCTGATGAAACAACAAAAATCGAGTGGAATCCAGAAGGACATTCCAATACTAATGAAGGGCCGCATGTAACAATACGAAAAATAAATTCAAAGGGAGGGTATAGTGTAGTAGATAAATATTTTATTCGAGGTTGGGAGAAATTTAAACGTTCATATGGAAAACAATAGATTGGAACGATTTTCGATAGTTAAAATGGTAAGGTATTCAAATTGGATTACACTAATTCAATGGAGGATAATGATGTTATATCAAATTGAAGATTGGAAAACAGTAAAAGAAAATGTACAAAAAACATTAAATATTAAGATATCAAGAGAAAAATTTAGCGTTAATGCTTTTGATTTACCTGGTACAAAAATGATCAAAGTACCTGACTTTGAAAATTTATCAGATGATGAACTTTTTCAAATATTAATTAATTTACATAATTTGTCAGGTATGTTATATGTTGTAACACATATATGTCATAAAGACGGTTTTGGCCCATTTCTGATAGAAGCTAATCGATTAGAAGGGTTAGTAAAAAATTATGTAAATATTTTTCAAGAAACTTTTTTTGATACAAATGCAATTATTATTAGTTTGAATGAAAAATTAGTATGGATGTTCCACCACTCCGGTTTTGTTGGTCTATTTGATTATTCTAAACAGCTTGGAACATAAAAATTACTGTTTTTTCTTTTTAATCAATATTGGGAATGGAAGGGTGATTATCCTAGATTAATTGAAATTGATGAAATAACAGGAGAACAGTTTGTTATTATTTGTGGTGGCCCAGGAGAGGTTGATGTGATTTTGGCAGTAGAAGTCGATTTAAAAAAGGATTTAGCTACGGTTCTTGTTGATATGGATCTTGATACATTAGATGAAACTAATAGCAAAACCAGGAGAAGATTTAAACGTTGGGACATATGGTAAATTTTCATATTGGAATAAAGAGTGCTTTTTAAGAATAATGGATATGATAGAAGTATAATTAATGCACAATTAAATGAATTAATTAAGCAAAATAAAACATTAGAAGGATTTGAAAATGATTACAAAAGTAGAAGCACTTTCTTTCTTAAAGGAACATCAACCTATGCCTAGTGATACAAAGGTTACAGAAGAAGAAATGAAAAGATATGAAGAAGTTAGAACTTTTTTTATTAAAAATCCAGATGAGCAGTGTGTTTCTTTGTTTTTAAATTCCTTTGGTGGAAAAGATGGTTTGGGGATATATCAAATGGTTGAAGATGTAATTATAATGTATGATAAAGAGATCGTACTTCCTTGTATTTTGCATGCATTTACTAATTCTCATAAAGGTGTAAACTATTGGTGTATTCAAATTGCAGCAAATTTTCCAGATGAAAGTTTGTTACTGCCATTAGCTGATTTTTTGAAATCAGAAGATCAAGATATAAAAATAGCAGCAATAATATCAATAGCCCAGTTGGCTCTAAATGATATAAAAGTGTATGAAATATTAAAAATTCTTAAAGAAAATATTGAGCACATAATCGATAAGGAAACTAAAGAATTTGCTATTGAAGTGTTGGAAGATATTCAAAATAACATTTGACATAAAAAATATATTTCTGGTTTGAGTATAAATAGCACGCCCAATGAAAAATGAATTAATATTTAACTAGAATTTTTCTGGTTTTTCAATAATATATAATGTTAAATTGCTGAAAAAGTGTTTTTATATCTTTGATGAGGAGGGACCTTTTATTGTCAACGCAAATGAATTGGAGCAATTTGTAAATATTTATAAAATGGTGTATGGCGAAGCTTTTTATTCAACAGATATAGTTATAATAAATTTTGGATAAAATAGTTGAAAACCATCAGTTGAAAAAGCAATGTCATAAAGTTAAATATATAAGACGTTTAACTTGATTTTCTTTTGAAAATT
This sequence comes from uncultured Mycoplasmatota bacterium, assembly GCA_947296775.1. GTDB lineage: Bacteria > Bacillota_I > Bacilli_A > RF39 > UBA660 > Coprosoma. Next base: position 603 of record CAMYRF010000185.1, on the reverse strand, counting down.
ACCGTTAAGTTATAGAAGTTGGAGACTGTCAATGTACACCACAAACTGATTATAATCCTGTTTCGTCAATCGCATAGATCTTAAAGCCGCAGTATATTTCATCATCATTGTGGAACCTGTTAAAATAATCGAAGACATCTTCAAAAATCCCGGGAATATAAGGTCTGGTTTTTGGAAAAGAAAATATTGCAAACATAATAGTTTGAGAAGCACCATTCAGGAATAAGCAGATTTTATTTACATATAATTGTGCAATATTCTAAAAAAATGAAAAAAGGATATTTCTGTATATGCTCAGAAATATCCTTTTTTGTTTGTATTATCTTTCGCTTGTATAAATATAGCGGTTATGCTAGAATAAAATGAGAATTCAAGAACGAAATGGAGTACCACCACAAGAAGCTGCAAATTCATGATACTCTTACTAAAAATGAAACGGAGACATAAAAAATGAAAAAGAAGATGGTATTGGTATTGTTATCAGGAATTTTAGGGTTGTCTTCCAGCCTTATGGCATTTGCAGCCCCTCGGACAATGCCCGACGGAACAGTGTTTGACGCAGAGTATTATGCACAGACAAATCCTGATGTGGCTGCGATATAC
>CAMYRF010000184.1 GCA_947296775.1 uncultured Mycoplasmatota bacterium | reverse complement strand
ATATAATGGTGTTGTATGGAGGAAGCGTTAATGCAGAAGCCATCAAGACCTTAAAAGAAGTAAATGCAGTATCTGGTTATCTAATTGGTGGTAATTCAACCAACATTAGTGAGCTAAAAAGAATTAAAGAAGTTGTATCATAAAACTTCTTTATTTTTTTGTCAAAGTTTTCGACAAAATTAGCTATTTTTTACTCTAGCTAACATTGTCAATATTATGTATAATTTTAATATAGTAAGGGAGAGAATAAAAATGGAAAAAATAAATATACTAATGATTGATGATAACATAAACCTAATAAATATGGTAAAAGAATATTTTAAAGATAGCAGTGATATAAACATTTGCCTAGAAGCTTATAATGGTAGACAAGGTATAGAAATGTTGGAAAATCACCAAGATAAAATAGATTTAATAATATTAGATCTAATAATGCCAAAAACAGATGGAATATACTTTCTAAGCGAAATGAAACAAAGAGGAATAAATAAAAAAGTAATTGTAGCTACTAGCTATAATGCCGCTGAAGTAATTAGAGAAGTGTCAGAATATGGTGTTAATTACTATATATTAAAGCCATTTGATTTAGATAATTTAAAAGCACGAATTTACGATATAACAAATAAAAAAGAAACCAATAAAAACATAGATTTCTTTAATAGTAACCTACAAGTTTCAATTACCAAAATGCTTCACGAATTAGGAATACCATCACATATCAAAGGATATCAATATATTAGAGAAGCCGTAGGGATTATTTTTGACAAACCAGAAGTAATAGGTGGAATTACCAAAGAACTATATCCAGAGCTTGCCAGTAAATATAATACAACCGTTTCAAGAGTAGAAAGAGCCATCAGACACGCAATCGAAGTAAGCTGGAATAGAGGTAACTTAGATTTCATGGAAGAAATATTTGGTTATAGTGTTGATATCGATAAAGCCAAACCAACAAACTCAGAATTTATGGTAACCATTGCTGACAAATTAAGATTAGATTTCCACAAAGTAGGATAATCTAATTTTTTTTTAATAAAAAATATGCTATAATTAAAAATAGGTGAATAATATGAAAAATAAAGGTTTTACATTAATTGAATTAATTGGAACAGTAGTTATACTTGCAATCATCGCATTAGTTGTTTTACCTGCAACCCTAAGTGTAATGAATCAAAGTCAAGCTGAAGTAGATAAATCGGTTATTACGGTAGTTGAAAGTGCTGCCAATAACTATGTCCACGATAACTTAAACGACTACCCATTACAACTAGAAACAAAAACAGAAAGACAAGATAACGGAACAATATCAGTACAAGAATTAGTAAATAAAGGATATATTGAACAAAGTATATATGATAAACACGAAAACATTCATGATGCATGCGTAAAAATAACTAGTAATTCACAAAAATATTTCTACGAATTTAAAAAGGAGTGCCAAAATGAAAAATAAAGGTTTTACAATGATTGAACTACTTGCAGTAATCGTTATCCTAGCTATAATTGCCCTAATAGCTACCCCAGTAGTTATTAAAACAATAAATAACGCTAGAGAAAAAGCATTTTTAGATGACGCTATAACCCTTAGAAAAGCCGCAGATAACTATTATGCAGAAAGTAACCTTACAAGTAATCAAATGATTCCATTACTAGCTACTTACACCAATAGAAACGTTACATATTGTAGTAATAGACCAAAACTTTCATATAGCGGTAAAAATCCATACAGTGGGAATATTTATATAAATAAAGATGGAACAGTAGAAATGCGTTTATTTGATAATAAAACAGGAAAATGCGCTGTAAAAACAAAAGATGATAAAGAACCACATCTAGAAAAACTAAGCGAATCAGAGTGTAGATTAAGTGGAAAAACGTGTTAAAAATATATTTTACCAAATCAAAAACAGGGGATATATCAAAAAATACCTTGTTTTTTTGATAGAGTGTATACAGTAAAATATAATAAATAAAACAAGTTAATACAACAACTACTTTACAAAATTAAAAAAATGTAAGTCTTTGAAGAATATTACCTTACCTTGAAAAATATAAACAAATATAATATAATGGCTAAGGTGATATCTATGTGGAAAATAGGCAATGTTGACATAAAAAACAAAGTAGTATTGGCCCCAATGGCAGGTATTTCAAACAATGCCTTCAGGACAATAGTAAAAGAAATGGGATGTGGATTAATAGTAGCTGAAATGGTCAGTGATAAAGCAATATATTATAAAAATCAAAAAACCATAGACATGCTTTATATGACCGATTTTGAAAGGCCGCTTTCTCAACAAATTTTTGGAAGCGATAAAGAAAGTTTTGTAGAAGCCGCTAAATTTATCGAGCAAAACATGAAACCAGATATAATCGATATTAATATGGGATGCCCAGTACCTAAAGTGGCTAGTCGAGCCCAAGCTGGAAGCGCCTTACTAAAAAATCCAGATAAAGTTTATGAAATAGTAAAAGCCGTAGTAGAAGCCATAAATATCCCCGTAACAGTAAAAATAAGAAGCGGGTGGGATAGTAATAGTATAAATGCTAAAGAAATCGCCCAAATATGCGAAAAGGCTGGCGCTAAGGCAATAGCTATTCACGCTAGAACAAGAAGCCAAGGTTATAGTGGAAACGCTGACTGGAGTATAATAAAACAAGTAAAAGATGCAGTAAATATTCCAGTAATCGGAAATGGTGATATTAAATCACCAGAAGAT
>CAMYRF010000183.1 GCA_947296775.1 uncultured Mycoplasmatota bacterium | reverse complement strand
GATGTGGGAAATTATGACATTAAGAAAAAAACAAATTGTAATGTAAGAAGGAAAATAATATGGCGAAAAAAGAAGAAAAAGAAATAAGGGTTACAGAATACAGTAATGGAAAAGGCGCAAAAATAGACTTTTATTCTCCTAGAGCTAGAGATAAGGATCACGACTCAATCCATATTAAGATAGATACAGATAAAAAGACCTTTGAAACAATAACAAAAATTGATGGCAAAGTAGAAAAATCAAAAGGAGGTTGTTATTTAACAACCGCATGCATGAAACATCAATTAGAAGAATTTGATGACAATTGTTATGAATTATTTATGTTAAGATGGCTTAGAGATCACATTGTTTCAAAAGGCGATATAAAGCATTATTACGAAGTGACTCCTTTAATAGTTGAAAGTATAGATAAACTGCCAGAAAGCAATGATATTTACAACTACATTTATGAAAATGTAATTATACCATGTGTAGTAGCAATTAAACATGGCGACTTTGAATTTGCATATAACAGATATAAAAATAGTATTTTAGCACTTGAGAAAGAATATGTTAGCCCAAGTTTTGAAAAAAGGGCGAATAAAGTACTAATAAAGCAACCACTAGTATCAACATATTAAAATAAAATTAATCCAAGATTATAAGTCTTGGATTTTAATTATGGAAAATAGAGATTTAAATGATATTAATGATTTTGAAAAAATAGTTAGAGAAAATGTGAAAGCCATACTTGTACAATTAGTTTTATGCTTTTATCACAAATTTGGATATTTAGAAGAATCATATGATCAAATCTTTAATACAATAGTTGATTATTTAATAATACCAGAGAAGGATATTAAAATATTACGCGATATTGTTTTGAAAGAATTGGAAACTAGATATTACTATAAATTGCAACAATATGACCCAGTTAAATTTAAAAGTATTTTATGATTATTATTTTATTACTTTTGGATGTTATAATTAATGATTTTTACTAAAAATCAGCTAATTTTCGGCCAATTTTCGTCAAATTTTCAGCAGGTTTTCGATAGATTTTCATTAAAAATTCGTTAAGTTTTTTTATTGACTTTTAATTATCAAGGGTTATTATATGGTATAATTGTTATATATCATGTGCAAAGGTACTCTATAGAAAGCGAGGTGGCAAATATGACAAAAGATTTAATGATTAGAAGTAGCAGTGCAGAATTTTTAATTTTTGAAAGACAAACTCATGAAAAAGGAATTCAAGTAAGATTCGAAAATGGGGACTTATGGCTTACCCAAAATGCTATATCAATGTTATATAATGTTGATAGAACTGTTATAACTAAGCATTTAAAAAACATTTATAAAGAATATGAATTGGAAGAAAAAGCAACTAGTGCAAATTTTGCACTAGTTCAAAAGGAAGGTAACCGTGAAGTAACTAGAAATGTTAACTATTATAATTTAGATGCTGTTATCTCTGTGGGGTATAGAGTTAATTCCGAAAAGGCTATACAATTCAGAAGATGGGCTACTTATATATTAAAAGAGTTTTCTAAAAAAGGTTATATAATAGACAAAAAAAGAATGGCAAACGGTGCATTTTTCGATGAAGATTATTATGATTCTTTACTTGCTGAAATTAGAGAAATAAGATTATCTGAAAGAAGATTTTATCAAAAAAATTACAGATATTTATGCAACTAGTGTAGATTATGATTCTAAATCGCCAACTACAATTAAGTTTTTTAAAAAAGTTCAAAATAAAATGCATTATGATGTTTCACACAAAACTGCAGCTGAAATTATTTATGATAGAGCTGATGCCGATAAAGATAATATGGGATTAACATCTTGGAAAAACTCTCCAAAAGGAAAAATATTAGAAACCGATGTTGTAATTGCCAAAAACTATTTATCCAAAGACGAACTAAAAAGTTTAGAACTTATTGTATCAGCCTTTCTAGATTTAGCTGAAAATAGAGCTAGAAGACATATACCAATGACAATGGAAGATTGGAGCACACGAATAGATAAATTCTTATTAGGTGATGATTTAGATGTATTAAAAGATGCTGGTAAAATATCTCATGAAATTGCTTGTGACAAAGCATTAACTGAATTTGAAAAATATCGAATCAAACAAGATAAATTATTTGAATCAGATTTTGATAAATTTATGATTGAAAGTAAAGATATAGATAAAGAATAAAATATCAAAAAAGTATAAGAAGGTGTTATTTTCATGAAAAGTGATATAGAAAAAACAAAAGCAGAAATTTTGACATATTTACCACTTATTCAGCAAGATTATAATATTAGTGCTGAAAAAATAAATGAAATAATAAAAAGCATTGATAAAAGAATTACTTATGGCGATGAAGGTATCTCATTTCATGTGAGTAATGGAATTTTATATTTACCTAGAATTGCATATAATATAATTGATGAGCTAAAAAAACATAAATTATATGGTAGTACTGCAAATACAGGAGTAAAAGTAGAAAACTATCTACAAACAGATAACACTTATGGAGACTACATTAATCATATGATTACCGATGGTTATAATGCTATGGACTATTTTATGGATAGTTTGCTTCACGAAACAATGCATATGTGTGGTGGTAGAGGTGGCACATCATTAGAGGCAGGAATCAATGAATTAAAAACTAGACAATTAGCACAAAAATATAATATTAAAATTGCCGCTGTTGGATATAATAAAGAAGTAGAAATAGCACAGATA
>CAMYRF010000182.1 GCA_947296775.1 uncultured Mycoplasmatota bacterium | reverse complement strand
ACCTATATAGATATTAATTCCATCTTCGGTTGTCTGGATATTTTTTATTAAATTATTATCTTCAAATTTGTTTAATATATTACGCATTTTTGTAATATCATCAAATTCTGGAGAATCAAGTAATTTAGCTTTTCCTGACACTTTTATTGCTGAATGAGGAACCATTTCACTAAATGCATTATAAAATGCATTATATAAGGCTTCATGTTGTTTAACATATTTACCGATAATTGGTTTTACTTCAAATTCTAAGGCTTTACTAACTTCTGAAAGTGGTGTACCAACAATTAATCTATTAATAATGTCTACTGTTTGTTTTATTTCTGCTTGGGATACTGTTTCTTCGATTGCAATATTTCTGTTTTCCACATGTCCTTTGTCAGTTATAACAATTGCGGTCATACTATGTGGGCTTGTTGGGACAGCTTCTATTTTAACTACTCTATTATTTTCTGAGGCACTTCCTAAAACTACCGCAGTATAATTTGTTAGTTCTGAAACTATTTCCATACTTTTTTCTATTGCGTCTGTAAGAACTAGAGAATTATTTCTGAAGATTGTTTGTAGTTTCAAAACATCTTCGCCAGTTAATTCTTTTGCTTCCATAATATTGTCTACGTAATATCTATACCCTTTATCACTAGGCACCCTACCTGATGATGAATGTGTTTTTTCAAGTAAGTCATATGACTCTAATGCGGCCATCTCATTTCTGATAGTTGCACTTGAACATTCCATAATATCACATAAAGCTTTTGAACCTACTGGTTTAGCTGTTTTTATATAATTTTCAACGATCAACTTTAATAATTGTTCTTGTCTTTCAGTTATCACAATATCACCTCATTTGGTGTATCTACACCGCTTTAGCACTCTACTTTCCTGAATGCTACTTAAATTATATCATTAGTGTTTAGCACTGTCAATGATAAACTGCTAATTTTACATACTTTCTCATATTATCCCATTTTTTATTACTTTAACATGTTCTTTTTATATTTTTTTGTCGTTTTTATTCCCTTAATTACCTATTTTTTAACATAATTTTTCATTATTTATATTTTTGGTTTTATAGGTAGTGATTTTTATATTATCCATATTTAAATATTTTTGTATATTTTTATCATTTTTCTTACATATTAAAATTCCTATTGTTGGATTGTGATGAGGTTTTTTTATTTCTAAATCTATATAATTCATATAAAATTGAAGTTGTCCGATATCTTCTTTTTTTAAATCTTTTATTTTTAATTCTATTACAACATAACAATCCATTTCCACATTAAAAAATAATAAATCTATATAATGAAATTTATTCCCTACCTTTAGTTTCTTTTCGCTTCCCATAAATGAAAACCCTACTCATAATTCTAAAAGAAATTTTTATATTTGTATTAGTATAGATTGTTTTAGGGCTTTTTCATTTAGTTCTTTGTCTTTTAATTCTTGCGAATCTAGTAATAATGGATCTTTAATAAATCCCATTATATTCATGGTTTCTTCCTTTTGAAATATTTTAATATTTTCTTTTGTTTTAGCATCTAATCTTTCATATGCGTTGTTTTTTATTTCTTTTTGTAACTTTCTAACTGAAAGATTATTTTTATTTACTAGATTATGTAATAATTTCTTTTGTTTTCATTTTTAATTGGTAAAATTAATTTTAAATGCGACCATGTGACGAAATGTTGCCACATTGTGGCAACATTTGGGAAAAGCAAATAAAATTGTTTCATCCTTGTAAGAGCTGTATAATTATATCCGTTTCCATATAACCTTGTTAGCTCTACACTTAATTCCTTTATAAAGCTATTCCCGTATTTAATTTTATCTTCGTTCTGAGCCGTTACTATTTCTTTTCCTATATTCCAGTAAGTGACCAATTTATCATTTTCCTTTTGAATGTTTCTAACTTTATTTCCTACTATATTATTTTCTATTAATATTTTGATATTTTTTGTATAGACATTTTCTTTTTCTTGTATCATGTTTTCTCCTTTCTTGCCCCTTCACATATATCATACGATGTTGATATACCCATTTCCTTTTTATTTTTGAAATTTTTGTATATTTTTTGATTATGTGTATATTATATAGTGGTGATACTACTATTTGACTTGATGATATTTTTGTAGTATCATATTTTTAGATGTGGAGAAACTATTATCACTTTCCGCTTTGGGCGTATAACAAAGGATCAAATTTTATTTGAGGCATGAGTTACAGTGGTAGGTTCTTTCCACATTGTTTTTATTTTTAAATATTTACTTTTTTGTGGGACTATTTCAACTATATATGTAATAGTATTACTTAAAGTTTTTATATATCGTATGGAAGCACCTTCTTTATTTGGGCTTTCTTTTATTATTAAATCTGGATTATTAATGATTTTAGGAATATTTTTAATATCCTCTTTTGTAATAGGAATTTGATTTTTTGAACTTGTCTACTTTTTTTATTTCCATGATTATTTAGCATATGCCGGATATCGTTGTCTAATAAAATATGATTTCGCTGATTTACATTTATTCCTAATAATAAATTTATTTGTTTAGTTACTTTCATATTAACCTTTCCTAAATAATTTTTGTTTTTAGAATTTTTATTTAAAAGTGCATTTTCTATTTGAATTTCTAATTTTAAATGTTTCTCATCTTTAGCTGTATTCATTTCATCACCTCACATATATCATACGATGTTGATATACCCATTTCCTTTTTATTTTTGAAATTTT
>CAMYRF010000181.1 GCA_947296775.1 uncultured Mycoplasmatota bacterium | reverse complement strand
ATACATTAGTGGAAAATGCTAGAGAAGAAGGAACACTTCAAGGACTTGAACAAGGTTCAAAAGAAACACAATTAGAAATTGCTAAAAATATGCTTACAGAAAATATAGATATTGAAACAATATCAAAAGTTACCAATTTACCAAAAGGAGAAATAGAGAATCTTAAATAGGTTCTTTATTTTATTTTAGCTTTTTATTATTGTGAAATTTACTTATATATCTATTTTTGATGGATTTATGACGCATATTGTGATAAAATGGTTATAGCTATAATTATAGAAAATGGTGGTATAGATGGGAAAAATAATCGCTTTAGTTAATCAAAAAGGTGGAGTAGGGAAAACCACAACTAGTATTAATCTTTCTGCCTCTTTGGGAGTACTTGGAAAAAAAGTTTTATTAATTGATTTGGACCCACAAGGGAATAGTACTACTGGACTTGGAATTGAAAAAGGAGATATTAAAAATAGTATTTATGATTTATTAACTGGCAAAGCCGAGTTAAAAGATGTTATTATTAAAAGTCGTTTTCGTAATTTGTATGTTATTCCAGCAACCATTAGTTTAGCTGGAGCAGATATTGAGCTTATGGAAAAAAGTAGGATGGATCCAACTTTCACTAAAAACAATCAACTAAAAAATAGTTTAGAGATTGTAGATGGAATGTTTGATTATGTTTTAATTGATTGCCCACCTTCTTTAGGTATTTTAACTACTAATGCTCTTACTGCTGCGAATTCTGTTATTATTCCTGTTCAGTGTGAGTTTTTTGCTCTAGAGGGTATTATGCAATTACTTAATTCAATAATGCTTGCTCAAAAAACTTTGAATCCAACTTTAGATATTGAAGGTGTACTTCTTACTATGCTTGATAATCGTACTAATTTAGGCTTAGAGGTTGTTCAAGATATTAAGAGTTATTTTAAAGAAAGAGTGTATGATACAATTATTCCTAGACTTGTTAGACTTTCTGAAGCGCCAAGTCATGGAAAACCAATTGTAGCTTATGATCCTAAAAGTAGGGGAGCAGAAGCATATATTAATTTAGCAAAAGAGGTGATTAGTCGTAATGGAAAATAAGAAAAGAGCTTTAGGTAAAGGTTTAGAACAATTATTTGATTTAGATAATTTAAGTGTTGATAATGTAAGTGATTATGAAAAACAAATTTATACGGAAACTAAAGGCGAAGAGATTATTGAATTAAATGTTGATGAAATAAGACCTAATCCTTATCAACCAAGAACTGTATTTGATGAAAATGCTTTGAATGAACTTGCTTTATCTATTAAAGAGAATGGAGTTTTTCAACCTATTATTGTTAAGAAAAGTATTAAAGGTTATGATGTGATTGCTGGTGAAAGAAGACTTAGAGCTAGCAAACTTGCAGGAATGGAAACAATCCCAGCTATTATTAGACAACTTTCTGATGAAAAAATGGCTGAAATTGCTTTACTTGAAAATTTACAAAGAGAAAATTTAAATGCTTTAGAGGAAGCTAAAGCTTATAAGAGTTTACTTGAGCAATTAAATATTACTCAAGATGAGCTTGCTAAAAAAGTTAGTAAAAGTCGTAGTCATATTACTAATATGTTAGGTTTACTTAGATTACCTGATAGTGTTCAAGCTATGATTGCTGACAAAAAACTTACTATGGGTCATGCTAGAGTCCTTAGTAAACTTGAAGATAGTAATGAAATTATTAAGATGGCAAATTCAATTATCGAAAGTGGAATGCCTGTTCGTGATGCTGAACGTGAGAGTGCAAATAAACCTAGAAGACAAGCTCAAAAAAGAGAAAAAAATAATGAATATAAGTATGTTGAAGAGTTACTTTGTGATAAATTAGATGCTAAGGTTAAAATTAAGGATAAAAAATTAGAAATATCTTTTGTTAACAATGCTGATTTGAATCGTATTTTAGAAATCATTAATATAAAGGAATGATAAAATGATTGAACAATTATTAACTAAAGAAATAATATCACCTATATTTATTATTGTTATTGCTGTATTGTTTTATATTTTGATAAAGAAAATTATCATAAAAACTTTTAGAGGAACAACAAAATTTAGAGCGCATAAAAAATCGTTAACAATTATGAATTTAATTATTAATGTTTTAAAGTATATTGTTTTAATTGTGGCGTTGCTTGCAATTTTAAATGTTTGGGGTATTGATACAAAAGCTTTACTTGCTTCTTTGGGTATTGCTGGTGTTGTTGCTGGTCTTGCTCTTCAAGATATATTGAAAGACTTTTTAGCTGGGTTTTCAATTATTGTTGATAATGAATATGATGTTGGTGATAATATTCAAGTTGGTACTTTCCGTGGTGATGTTATTGAACTTGGAATGAAAAATACTAAAATTATGGCATATACTGGTGAAGTTATGGTTATTGCTAATCGTAATGTAACAGATGTAATTAATTACAGTACACATCCTTCTAAATGTGTTATTGATATATCTGTATCTTATGAAGATAAAAGTGATGCTGTTGTTAAAGCATTAAATGAAATTTGTGAAGAACTTACAAAAACAACTGATTATTTAATTTCTAAGGTTGAACTTCTTGGTATTCAAGAACTTGCTGATAGTGCGGTTGTTTATAGAATTGTTGCCGATTGTAAACCATTAAAAGATTTTGAATTTAAACGTAAAGCGCTTAAAGTTATTAAGGATGTATTTGATAAGAAGAATATTTCTATTCCTTATCCTCAAGTGGTGGCTCATAGTATGGCTTTGGG
>CAMYRF010000180.1 GCA_947296775.1 uncultured Mycoplasmatota bacterium | reverse complement strand
ATAAGTTGGTGCATGGTATTGAAAATGGCCGAAAAGAGCAGGTTTTACTGGGTGCTACGGGAACTGGTAAAACGTTTACGATTGCAAATGTAATCGCAAGAACGAACAAACCAACCCTTGTTTTGGCTCATAATAAAACACTTGCTGGACAGTTGTATGCGGAACTCAAGGAGATATTCCCAGAGAATCATGTTGAATATTTTGTTTCGTATTATAGCGACACTCCTAAAACCCTTATATTTAGTGCTATTTAGTATCATTTAATCCACAAAAAAGGACTAAATAACACTAGGTAATATTAGATGAACAAATAAAATTTGTGGCTAAGAGTTGTATTCATTCGTGTTCTTAATATAATACTATAAAAATTTATAGAAATGGAGGGATAAAAAATGAAAAATATTGCTATACTAACACCAGTATTTTATATTACAGATGATAATAAAAAAATTATAAAAGATATTGAAAAAAAACTTGATTTAATTTTTATTGATAATAGTGATAAAAAAAGAAAATTACAAATTAAGTCTAAGGTTAGATCAATTCATTCATCATTAGCAATTGAAGCAAATTCTTTATCATTAGAATCAGTTGAGAATATTGTGGAAAAAAAACTTGTTTTAGGCGATAGAAAAGAAATTCAAGAAGTCAAAAATGCTAATGAATTATATGAACACATAAATGAATATAACTGGAAAGATGAAGATGATTTTTTAAAAGCTCATACACTAATGATGAAGTATTTTGATGATGACAATGGTTATTATAGAAATCATGGTGAAGGAGTAAAAAAAGGAAATGAAGTAATTTATTCAGCACCGCAATCTATATTGGTCCCATCTCTCATGAAAAAATTATTTGAGTTTATGATTGATAATGAAAATAAAATTCATCCTTTAGTTTTATCCTCTGTATTTCATTATTATTTTGTATATATTCATCCATTTAGTGATGGTAATGGCAGAATGGCTAGATTCTGGGTAAGTTTAATTTTAACTGATTGGAATTCAAAGTTTGAATATATTCCTATTGAAGAAGAAATATATTTAAATCAACAAAAATATTATGATTCCATTGCAGAGTGCCATGTTAATGGTAATGCGAATGTATTTATAGATTTTATGTTAAAGTGTATTCACTCATCGTTAGAAAAAGCTACCCAGAAAACTACCCAAAAAACAAAATTAAATAATAATCAATTAAAAATTATAGAGCTAATAAAAGAAAATCCTAAAGTTACAAGAAATGAACTTGCTAGTTTTTTAAATATTACATCTGATGGTGTTAAATATAATTTAAAAAAATTAGTTGATAATAATATAATTGAAAGAGTTGGACCTGATAATGGTGGATACTGGAGTATAAAAGTAGATGATTGATAAATAAGGAAGTTTTGATAATTATGAAAAGTTTAAAGAACAAATATTATTTCTGGAGACAGAAAAAAAGATATAAAAAAATTAAAAATTGTAGTTTACCTTATCCTTTTTGGGATAAAAAACGAGATACTTTTGAATGGGTGTATTTTGATGAATATAGACAAGCTGGTTATGATATACAGATAAGCTTATATGAAGCGCTAGGGAATGTTTCTAGTAGTGGAGTTACATATCACTATGAAGCTTTAATGTATGGGCGAAAAGATCCAGAAGAAAAAGAAGCTAAGTATCAAATGATAGAGAGTCATTGTCATTCTTTTGATGAAGTAGTAAGGTGTGTTTATAGATATCCAGAAACATTTCATATACCTGATGATTGTTTAGAAGAGTATAGCAAACAAGAATTAAGTTGTTTAAAGAAAATGCAAAGCTATTTAAAAGCGATTGGTTTACTAGATGAAAAGGAAAGTTCAGAAATTACAACATTAAATAAAAAATGGAAAGAAATTGATGATAAAAAAAGAAAAAGTATAAAAGATTATTTTTTTCTACTAGGCTACTCAAAAAGATGGGAAAAATTAAGAGAAAAAGAAAATTTAAAAAGATATACAAATGAAAAAGTGTCGTTGTATAGTTCTTACTATCCTATTTATACTGAGAAAAAAGGAATAGCAGAAGCTTATTTGAATGGCCAAAAAGATTATATTTTGAATCGCAAATATTCTTTTGATAAAAAAACACAAGTAGGTGAGCGTTATATGGTTGTAAATGCAAATAACGAATATTGTGGAACCTTAGAAGTAATTAGTGAAGAATTTATTCCTTTTAAAGAATTAAAAGAAGAAATGGTTGATTATAAACTTGCAGGTTATAAAACATTTTTAGAATACAAAAAACATTTGTATCAAGATTATCTAGAAAAAGCGAAAATGTTTCAAGAAGAATTTACAGATGAAAGTTTGCTTACTTATTTAAAAGTGAAAGTTTTAGAAAAATTTTAGAATTGAGAATAATTTGTTATTCTCTTGGTCTAAGGATAATTTAAATAGTTATATTTATAAATTAAACAAAAAGAAATAATACAAGATATCTAACATTCAACCAAATTGGATACGAATCTAATAATTAGTAGATATGTATAAATAAAACGAAAAAGGTAAAAATAAGAGCAAGGAAAACATATAGTGTTTCCTTGTTTTGCTTTACAATAAGTGTTAGAATATATCATTATAACTTGACTTATAACATTTAGTGCTATTTAGTAAATTTGTGGCCGACATTCGTGTCCAAGCAAAAATTAGAGATTTTGAAGCACTAAAAATTAGTCAGGACACGAATTTTTGGATTTTGGACACGAATATTCTGGCT
>CAMYRF010000179.1 GCA_947296775.1 uncultured Mycoplasmatota bacterium | reverse complement strand
AGATATGGGTGCCTTAATCGCTGGAGCCAAATATCGTGGTGAATTTGAAGATCGTCTAAAAGCAGTCCTAAAGGAAGTAAAAGATTCAGATGGTGAAATTATATTATTTATCGATGAAATTCATATGATCGTAGGTGCGGGTGCCGAAGGTGCAATGGACGCTGGAAACATGTTAAAACCAATGTTAGCACGTGGAGAAATCCATTGTATTGGAGCCACGACCTTAAACGAATATCGTAAATATATCGAAAAAGATGGTGCATTAGAAAGACGTTTCCAAAAAGTCTTAGTTAGTCAGCCAACTGTCCTAGATACAATCACCATACTCCGTGGACTAAAACCAAGATTTGAAGTTTATCATGGAGTAAATATTAAAGATTCAGCCCTAGTTGCTGCTGCAAGCTTATCTGATAGATACATCACAGATCGATTTCTACCAGATAAAGCCATTGATCTAGTCGATGAAGCTTGCGCCACCATTAAAGTACAAATGGAATCAGTTCCAACTGACCTAGACACTTTAACAAGAAAAATCATGCAATTAGAAATAGAAAGAGCTGCAATCAAAAAAGAAAAAGATGAAATATCAAAAAGTCGTAAAAATGAAATAGATAAACAACTAGAAGAACTAAAAGCAAAAGAAAAAAACTTAAGAAAAGACTGGGAAGAAGAAAAAGAAGTAAATAATAAAGTAAATAAAAAGAAAGAAGAAATTGAAGAAGCAAATAGAAAGTTAGAATACGCAGAAGCTAATTATGATTTAGAAACTGCTGCTCGTCTAAGACATGGAACAATCCCTGAATTACAAAAAGAATTAGACGAACTACAAAAAGATAATAAATCAGCAATCTTAAGTGATACTGTTGATGATGAATCAATTGCTGGAATTGTTTCAAAATGGACACATATTCCAGTAAGTAAACTAGTTGGCGGTGAAAAAGAAAAATTAATGCACCTTGAAGAAAACCTAAAAAAACGTGTTAAAGGTCAAGATCCAGCTATTAATTTAGTTAGCGATGCAATAATCAAAGCTCGTGCCGGAATCAAAGATCCTAATAGACCAATCGGTTCATTCATCTTCTTAGGTCCAACTGGAGTTGGTAAAACCGAAATTGCTAAATCACTTGCCTATGAATTATTTGATGATAAGCGTCATATAATCCGTATTGATATGAGTGAATATATGGAAAGTCACTCAGTAGCTAGACTTATTGGTTCTCCTCCAGGATATGTAGGTTACGATGAAGGTGGACAGCTAACAGAAGCAGTTAGACGTAATCCATATAGTATTGTATTATTTGATGAAATTGAAAAAGCTCATAAAGATGTTTTTAATATTTTACTTCAAATATTAGATGATGGTCGTATTACTGATTCACAAGGTAGAACTGTTGATTTCAAAAATACAATTATCATCATGACATCAAATATCGGTAGTGAATATATACTAGAAAATACTGATAACAGTACAAACCTAGTTATGAATGAATTAAGACATACATTTAAACCAGAATTCTTAAACCGTATTGATGAAATTATAATCTTTAATTCATTATCAAAAGCAGTTGTTCATGAAATAGTGGATAAAATTATTGAAGAAGTAGCTTCAAGATTATCAGATAAAAAAATAACATTAAAATTGACAAATGAAGCAAAAAAATTCATCATAGAAAACGCCTATGATGAAAAATATGGAGCAAGACCAATAAAACGTTATATCAGTAGACATATTGAAACATTACTTGCTCAGGCCATAATAAATGATGAAATTAAATTTAACTCTACTATAACAATAGGCTTAAAAAATGGTGAATTTACACTAAAAGAAGATTAATCACAATCTTCTTTTTTTTCGTATAAATCTAAAATTTTACTTTGGTTTTTCAATATAAGTTCAAGTTTTCTATGCAAATCCTCCAAAATAAGCTCACTTTTTAAATCCACAATATAATCATTTTGATTACGAACACTATCCTTTTTAGCTTCCCTATTTTGACTCATCATAATAATAGGCGCTTGTATTGCAGAAACACAAGACAACACCAAATTAAGTAAAATAAAAGGATAAGGATCAATTTTATCTAAAAGAATAACCGTATTTAAAATAATCCATGAAACTAAAAATAAAATAAATAACAAAATAAAAAACCAACTACCCGCAATAGCCGATATCTTATCAGCCATTTTTTCACCAAAAGTAATATGAGCTTCTTGTTCTTTATCAATATCTACCGATATCGGATTATTAATAAGTAAATCAATTAAATCCTCATGATCCTTTTTATCAAGTTTTTGATTAACAAGCCTTTGAACAATTTCTTTCTTTTCCATAAAAACCTCCAAAAAATAACAGTACATATGCACTGTTATTATGTGAAAAATATTAAGTTTTATGTATCAATATTCTTATACTTTTCATTGATAAAATTTTACTAGAATTGACGTTTTTAAAGACAATACAACAAATTTAAGTAAAAAACAGATCAACGTTTAATTTTTATATAAAATAGATAAAGGTAACATAATTGCAAAATAAATAATAACCATTACTAATTATACACTAAAAATGTCAAATACTATTTTTCAGATAAAATATCTCTAGCCGCAACTAACCCTGTAGCTGCTGCAGTTACAATATTACCAGCTTTACCCGCACCATCACCTACAAAATAAACATCATAATCTTTAAGTTTAAATTTATTATCAGTTTCAATTTCATTACTAAAAAATTTAATTTCTGGACCATATAATAAAGT
>CAMYRF010000178.1 GCA_947296775.1 uncultured Mycoplasmatota bacterium | reverse complement strand
GAGTAGCTGGTGAAATAACAGGAAGTACACATAATTACTTAAAACCATTTATTAAGCCAGGTATTACAACAAAAGAACTAGATAAACTAGCCGAAGACTATATAAGAAGTAGAGGCGCAACCCCTTCCTTTAAAGGTTACGATGGATTTCCAGGAACAATCTGTGCTTCAATCAATGAAGAAGTTGTTCATGGAATTCCAGGAAACCGTAAGTTAAAAGAGGGCGATATTATTTCCATTGATATTGGAGCTTGTTACAAAGGATATCATGGTGATTCCGCTTGGACATATCCAGTAGGAAAAATATCAAAAGAAAAAGAATATTTGCTAGAGCACACAGAAAAATCACTATTCGAAGGACTTTCAGTCATAAAAGACAAAATCCATGTTGGTGATATCGGTCATGCTGTAAGTAAATATGCAGAATCTCATAACTTAAGCGTTGTAAGAGAACTAGTCGGACACGGTGTCGGAACTAATGTCCACGAAGAACCAGACGTTCCAAACTTTGGAAAAGAAGGTACTGGACCAGTTCTAAAAGAAGGCATGGTAATTGCTGTTGAACCAATGCTTAATTTAGGAACAAGAGAAATATTTATCTTAGATGATGACTGGACAATAGTGACTGGTGATGATAAACCATCCGCTCACTTTGAACATACAGTTTTAATTACAAAAGATGGATATGAAATATTAACCAGGAGGTGATAATATGGCTAAACCACAAAATAACAAAAAGAAAGCACCCGTTGAAAGAAAGCCAAAAGATGATGTTATCGAAGTAGAAGGATTAGTAAACGAAGTTCTTCCAGGCGGAGAGTTTCTAGTAACCCTTGAAAACAAACATGTTATTAAAGCTCGCGTTTCTGGTAAAATGCGCTTACATCACATTCGTATTTTACAAGGTGACAAAGTAACAGTAGAATTATCACCATATGATTTAACACGCGGGCGTATAACCTATAGAAAGTAATAGGAGGTATATATATGAAAGTAAGACCATCAGTTAAAAAAATATGTGATAAATGTAAAGTAATTAAAAGACATGGCAAAATATTTGTAATATGTCAAAATCCAAAACATAAACAAAGACAAGGTTAATAGGAGGTGTTTTAATGGCACGTATAAAAGGTGTAGATGTACCAAACAATAAAAGAATCGAGATCGCTTTAACATATATTTATGGTATCGGAAAAAGTTTGTCAAAACAAATCTTAAACGATGCTAAAATTAATGTTAATACAAAAGCAGGAGATTTAACAAACGATGAATTAACTAAGATTCGTGACGAAGTTAATAAATACACAGTAGAAGGTGACTTACGTCGTGAAGTAAACATGAACATCAAAACAAAAATGGAAATAGGTTCTTATGAAGGTACACGTCATAAAAGAGGTTTACCAGTAAGAGGACAAAGAACAAGCAGAAACGCTCGTACTCGTAAAGGTAAAGCTGTAACAATAGCAAATAAGAAAAAGTAATAAACTAGAAGGAGGTTATTATAATGGCTTATAAAGCAAGAAAACGTAAAGTTAAAAAGAATGTACCAGAAGGTAAAGCCTTTATCCATTCAACCTTTAATAATACAATCGTAACTATTACTGATAAAGATGGAAACGCAATTAGCTGGGCATCAGCTGGAACATTAGGTTTTAAAGGAAGTAAAAAATCAACTCCATTTGCTGCAGGTATGGCTGCTGAAGCAGCAGGAAAAGCTGCTGGTGAAATGGGGATGAAAAAAGTAGAAGTTTTCGCAAAAGGACTAGGTTCTGGACGTGAAACAGCCATTCGTTCATTACAAACTGCAGGGTTAGAAATTACTTCAATTTCTGATACGACACCAATCCCACATAATGGATGTCGTCCACCAAAACGACCACGCGGATAAAAGAAGGGAGTCTTATATGAACTTTGAAAAACCAGAATACAAAATAACAGAATATGTAGAAAATAATAATTATGGAAAATTTGAACTAGAACCATTAGAAAGAGGATTCGGAACTACTTTAGGTAATGCATTAAGAAGAGTAATGCTTTCAAGCATGCCAGGTAGTGCAATAGTTGCTGTCAAAATTGACGGAGTTATGCACGAATTCCAAACAATGGATGGTGTAGTAGAAGACGTAACTGCTATTATATTAAATTTAAAAGGTATTGTTATTAAAAATCATTCAAACGAAGTTAAAGTTGCAAAAATTTCAGTTCATGACGAAAGAGAAGTAACCGCAGCTGACATTGAATGTGATCCAGATATCGAAATTGTTAACCCAGAAAAAGTAATTGCTACTTTATCAAAAGGTGGAAAATTAGATATGGAACTTATTATTGCAAACGGAAGAGGAACCGCACTTGCACCTGAAAATAAAAAATATATCGAAGACGGAAAAATTGGATATATTCCAGTTGACGCATTATTTTCACCAATTGAAAGAATCAATTTCTATGTTGATAATGCTCGTGTAGGACAAGATGCTTCTTATGATAAATTAACAATGGAAGTAGAAACCAATGGTTCTATTAGACCAGAAGAAGCAATGGCACTAGGTGCTAAAATCCTAATCGAACATTTAAATATCGTAACAAACCTAAGCGAAATAGCAGATACAACAGGTATTATGAATGCTAAACAAGAAGATAGTAAACTCAAGAAATTAGAAACATCAATCGATGATTTAGATTTCTCAGTAAGAGCTTATAACTGTCTTAAAAGAGCAAACATTAATACATTAGGTGACTTAACAGAAAAAACAGAATTAGAA
>CAMYRF010000177.1 GCA_947296775.1 uncultured Mycoplasmatota bacterium | reverse complement strand
AAGCAGAAGGAGAAACTGTAACTCCAACAGATAAATACTTAGTAACTTATGACTGCATCACAACTGGAGGACAAGACTGTTCAGCATATAATGAATATAAAAGTACTGGTGAAAGTATCAATTTATCAAGCACTGCTACAAAAGAAGGATTTAAATTCTTAGGATGGAGTACAAATAAAGATGCCACTAACGCTACTCAAGTTCTTACAGAATTAAATATGTTAAATGAAAATATAACTTTATATGCTATATTTAAAGATGTAACACCTCCAGAATGTGAAATAACTATAACAGAAGCAGCAATAGAGGGTGTATCAATCAAAGCAAACTGTACAGATGCATCTGGAATAAAAGAATATAATTTCATAAATGAAAGTACCAATAATATTCAAACAGAAAACACATTCAAATTAAATAATTATAGCCTAAGCAAAATTACAGTAGAAGTAACCGATAAAGTAAATAATAAAGGTGCATATAAAATAAGTGAAGATAATTTACAAAAAGGTTATCAACTGATATATGCCATTTTAAACAAAGAATATATCGAATTAGATTCTGATAAAAAACAATATAAAGAAGAATTTTTGAATAAAACATATCCAGTAGGAAGTATATACATAACTACAAGAAAGGTAAATCCAAACGAAACAATTGGAGGAACATGGGAAGAATATGGAAAAGGCAAAGCCTTAGCAAGCGTAGATAAAAACGATATTAACTTTAACGAAGTAAATAAAATCGGCGGAAGCAAAACAACCACACTAGCAGTAACAAATTTACCATCTCATACACATGCTATTCCAGCACTTACTGGGGTGGCAAACTCAGCAGGAGAACATCATCACAATTTAGCATGGGGTGACGACGTTAGTCCAGTTAGTATCACATACTATACAGGAACTGTAAGTACCGTAAACATTAAATCATATCAATGGGTAAATTCGCTAGCTGTATACGGAGCTTATTTTAAAACAACAATAGATGGTCTTCATGCCCACACAATTACAACCACAAAAAGTAATACCGAAAGCACAGGAAGTGGGACATCATTTACAAACTTGCAGCCATACACTACTGTATATATGTATAAAAGAGTCAGTTAGGAGAAAAGAAAAATGAAAAAAATCTCACTTATAATAGCGATAACATTTTTATTTATAAATAATGTAAATGCCCAAGATTTAACTGATCAGCTAGAGCAATTACAAAATAATTTATCTTCAGCCAAAGATGAAGTAACAAAACTAAGTGAAGAAAGAATAACCAAAACATATCCAATAGGAAGTCTATATATAACTACTAAATATTCATCAGAAGTAGAAGTATCAAACGCCATAGGCGGACAGTGGGAAAAATACGGAAACGGAAAAACATTAGTAGGAGTAGATGAAAACGATAGTGATTTTAACGAAGTAAATAAAAATGGGGGTAATAGTACAATTACATTATCAACAGCAAACTTACCATCCCATACCCACGTTATCCCAGCACTTACAGGAGGAACGAATCCATCAGGTGTCCATTCTCACAATATGTTATATGGAACTAGTCCAGTCAGTATAACATATAGAGAAGGAACAATTAGAACTCTAAACATCACATCATACGAATGGATCAATTCAACAGAGGCATATAGTAAGCATTTTAAAACAACAACAGATGGTCTTCATACCCACACAGTTACAACTACAAAAAGTAATACCGAAAGCACAGGAAGTGGGACATCATTTACAAACTTGCAACCATACACCACTGTATATATGTATAAAAGAGTCAGTTAGGAGAAACAAAAATGAAAAAAATATTATTAATTATATCAGCTACATTTTTATTTATAAACCATGCAAATGCACAAGATATAGAAAATCAACTAAACGAAATACAAACTAACATAATTTCCCTAAAAGAAGAAGTAAGTACATTGAACGAAAATCGTTTAAACAAAACATTTCCAATCGGTAGTATATATATAACAGCCGAATATGCAAGCGAAAATGAAGTAGCAAACGCAATTGGTGGACAGTGGGAGACATACACAAATGGAAAAATATTAGTAGGTGTAGATACCGAAGATACTAATTTTAATACACTTAACAAAACAGGCGGAAATATTACAACAACACTAACAACAAGCAATTTACCGTCGCATACCCACATTATCCCAGCACTTAGTGGGGTGACAAATTCAGCAGGTGCCCATTATCACAATATGTTATGGGGCGGAGAAGGCGCTAATCCCGTTAGTATCACATATAGAGAAGGAACAATTAAAACCATGAATCTTAACAGCTGGGAACGTATAAATGCTACTTTAGAAACCGCACACAATTTTAAAACAACAACAACTGGAGCCCACACTCACACTGTAACAACCACCGCCAACACTTCTGGAAGTAGCGGAAGTGGAACCGCTTTTACAAACTTGCAGCCATATATAACCGTATATATGTATAAGAGGGTAGGATAAAATGAAAAAAATAGTAATTCCAATTCTTTCAATATTAATAATTTTAACAATCATAATATTTGTAGTAACACATTCAAATAACTTAAAACAACAAGAAAAAAATATAAAAAACATAAAAGCCACTACAGAAACCTTTACATTAACAGATAACGGAACAGAAATAGAAGTAAAACTAACAAACAAAAATGAAGATAGTGTTAAATTAAAAAACATAGAGGCTATATTATATAGTACAGAAAATAAAAAAATAACCACACTAAATTATAATAAAGAAGTTACTATAAAAAAAGACAAAA
>CAMYRF010000176.1 GCA_947296775.1 uncultured Mycoplasmatota bacterium | reverse complement strand
TTTCTATACTAGGTAATGTTGGTTCAATTCTTTCATTATTATTTAATGTTTCTATATTTTCTAGCGTATCATCTAATCCTGGTAATGTTATATCGTTTAAGCTATCCATTGTATTTGTTACTGGTATAGCAAATGGATCTTCATAATTTTGAGTTTCTGGTGCTTGATATGGCTCTGTTGTACTTTGATCTATGTTTATATCATCAAATGGATCCTTTGCCCAAGAGTCTAGCCCTGGTAATGAATTTGTTTCTGTTTCTTGAGTTTGTGTATCAAAATTTTCTAGCCCTGGTAATGTTCCTTCTTCCATTCCTGGTAACACTGGATTGTCTAGTTCAGCTGCTTGATTTGTAAAGTTTTCTATTGGCTGTTCTGATACATTTTGTGGATTAGTATTTATATCTGCGAATGGGTCCTGATCCCAGCTGTCTAATCCTGGTAATGTTTCTGCTTGCGCTTGTGGTTGTGATTGTTCTTGCGTTACTTCTGCAAATGGATCTTGATCCCAAGCATCTAATCCTGGTAATGTTTCTGCTTGCGCTTGTGGTTGTGATTGTTCTTGTGTTACTTCTGCAAATGGATCTTGATCCCAAGCATCTAATCCTGGCAATGTTTCTGTTTGTGCTTGTGGTTGATTATTATATAAATCAGAAACTTGTGGTATTTCTGTATTTCCCATTCTTCCTTCTCTTGGCATAGAATTGATATTTTGTAATTCCTCGTCTGAATATATTTTTCTCTCATTTTTAATATCCATATTATTTGGAATTATTACATTACCTGTCATTCTGTTTTGTGAATTTTTATTATCTAGCAAGTCTATTCCACTATTTAGATTTGATTTATTTTCTTGTGCTGGTTTGTTATTTTCTTTTTTAAATGCTTCTCTCTTCTCTTTTTCTATTTTTTGTTTTAATTTTCTATCATTTTCGATTTGCTCGATTCTTCTCTGCTCTTGTAATTTTTCTTTTGCTTTTCTCTCTTCTTCTGTTTCATCTGCATATGTTACCAATTCTTGATATTTTGGGCATTCTGCTTCTAAAACAGCTCTAACATTTATAGGTAAACATTTTATTATTATTTTTAATTGTTTATCTGTATATTGTGCAGCAATGTTATTAAAACTATCTGTATATCTGTCTTCATTTTTTCCTAATCTCTTGTAATGAATTAATATGTTTTGAACTTCTTGTTCTGTTACATCGTCTACTGAACTTGTATCTACAGTCGTTCCAGCTATTTGATAATATTCTTTAGCTTCTTCTGAATTACGTGGTCTATTTAATAATTCACATACTGCATCTATTTTTCTGTCAGTTCCAACTAGTGCATTATAAATTCCATATTCATGCATTTTAGTTAATACATATCCAGATTTTGTTCTTCTGTCTGTGCATATTATTATTATATCTGGTATTTTCTCTAATGCATTTGTTTCATTAGAAATTTCATTTAATCTTTCTAATATAAATTTATCTATAACATCATAATTACTATTAGAAAATGGTTCTAAGTCTTCACTTATAACTATTCTATCATATGTCTTATCATTTTTTATCTCTCTTATTATTGCATTAAAGTAAAATACATTTTTAAATGAAACTGATTCTTGATACTTATCTTGATAGTTTTCTACTATTCTTTTTGAAACATTTTCATTACTTACTGCAAATAGAATTTTCATTTGTTACCCCCAAACTTTCTTCTGTTTTATAATACCCATCCTTTTACAACAATTGTAAATATCAGTGGTAATACTTGTGCGATAACTAAAATCGTTACAAAAGCTATAATTAAATTGAATCCTCTATCTCTAATATCTAATCTTCTAATACCTATAATATATTGGTATATTGCACCAACTGCTATACCTAATAAACAAAATGGTATACTATATATTCTTACTGTATCTAATACCATAGCTGTTATACCATATGCTTTTGAACCATATTTTTCGCTATATTGCTCTAGTTTTCCTCCTGCTTCTTCTTTTATTTTATAAAAGTCACTTGCATTTTCTGATTCAAGTACTTCTTTACTTTCTTCGTCTTCTGCTGCATATACTGGAGTGAATGATACTAATATTAAAGTTAAACTTAATAGTATGCTTATTACTGCTAGTAGTTTTTTCATTTTTTATCCTCCCATTTTTCCTTTTCCGCCTAATTTTATACATATAATATAATACAATAAAACAAAAAAAATATCAACTAATTTTTAATATTTATTTTTTCTGTTTTATCAATGTTTTGAGGACCTTATTTAATATAGGTCCTCACTCTTTTTTATAATCTATTATATAGATATGACATCCATCTAAAAATTCCATTTGCCCAGTTTTTATCACTAGCATATCTTGTATTTACACCGGCTAAAGTTGGACCATTGTAGTAAGTTCCTGTTGCTATTAATCCATCATATATATCAGTTCCAGCTGGATATAAATATGTTTTGGCTAAAACTCTTGCGACTAAATCTATTCCTTCTGAGTATGTATCAAATGACATCGCTCCTCCATATGGATCGCTATCATATGCACCATATCCAAATAAATTTTTCTTATCATTTGCGATTTTTGATGTTCCCCATCCACCTTCATGTATTGCCATAGCTGCTAAGAAGATTCCATTTACTCCATATTGTCTTTCTGCATAATAAAAATATTCTGCATTTGATGCTAGTACCCCCTGAGTATCTCCACTATTTCCTGATAGTACTTTTTGGAATTGTTCTACTGTCAATCCACTTGGCAGTGTTAGATCCATATTAATATCTAAAAATGATAATAATTCTTCTTTACTATATTGC
>CAMYRF010000175.1 GCA_947296775.1 uncultured Mycoplasmatota bacterium | reverse complement strand
GTACTACCACTTTATAAGTTTTTACTTCTACAGATGTACCCATACCATCCCCTGTGGCACAACCAATATTACATGTTCCAGGTTTCTCTATTTTGAAAACACCATTTTTCTCATCAACTACAGATAAACAATCTCCTTCATCTACCCACCATGAATACACAGCTGATTGTGGCGTTTCTTTATGAATCATATCTACATCAAAATCTACAGTTTGATTAGTTTTGTCTATAAATCCTCTTACAAAAAGTTTATTACCTCTTACTGTTACTTTTGAACTTGATGATTTTACTTTAGCCGTATCTTTTAATAACGCATTTTCATAGAATAAATCAGCTGATACATTACATTCTTCTGAACTTGCCCATCCTGAAGTACCTGCACTAATACTAGCCTTTACTTTTATAGTATGACTTTCATTAACTCTTGCCTTAGTATAATCTCGTTTGAACTTAACAGTAAAATATACCCCGTCTTTTGATATACTTTCAGCAGTACTACATGTAACTTCTGATAATGTTATGTTTTGTCCTGAAGTAGTTGAAAACCAATTTCTTGCCACATGTCCTTTTACATATATATAGTCTCCATCACCCCAACAGCTATCTCTTATAACATCCATTCTCCATGTTCCACCAAATCCATCACTTTCTTCTGGATCTGCAATATCGAATCCTCTTGTCTCAACTACTGGGAAATTTCCTCCTTTCCCACCACCTGAAGTATCACTTCCGCCTGTAGTTCCACCAAGTCTTGAAGAAATAGCTACAGTTGAATTATTAATATTAGCTGTTAATCCTGTTGATACAGTTTTTGATCTTACATCAGCAAATTGTGTCCAATTAATCTTTAAGAAATTACCTTTATAATACTCATATTCTCCACCAGCTGTTAAATATTGAAAATCAAATTTAAAGTTTTTAATGAAAGCTAAATCCTCTATATAATCAATTTCAATATAAAATTCTTCTCCTGATGATGGAAATGGATAATCTTCATCAGTATCAAATTCATTTCTTGCATTATCATGTCCAAAATTTGTACTTGGATCATTTGTATTTGAATAAACAAATCTATAATTTTTTCCTAATTGTAATATGCTTTTTCCATCATCATCTAGTAATTCATTTTTATCAGCATCAGCGCCAACCAATATAGAATCTGATATGCCTGAAAAACTTATTTTAGGTCTACTTCCCTGTTTAGTAACACTTCTTAAATATTCAACTTTAAATGGACCAACTATATATTTATTAGTTACATTATTAAATCTAGTAGTTACTTCACCTGTATCTTGTGGTTCCATTGAAACTTTATAATCAATTTTAAAAGTTCCATCTGAATTTCTTTCTAAGTTTGATACATCACTTTCGCCTGTAACCTCTTTAATATAGTTTTCAAAATCTTCTGCTTCATTAGCTAAATCAGTATCTTTAATACCTCCACCAGAATTCTGTCCAACTGTTTTTTCTTTCCACCAAGCATGTTGAACATATGTATAAGGAGCATAATCATTATTTATTTCTACATAATAGTATTTATCCCCCTCTTTTCTAACATATCTTTCTTCTCCTGGTTCTCCAACTATGTATAAAGTTACTCCATCAATTTCAACAACTGAAGAATCTTGTGGTGTAGCAACTGTTTCTCTAGTACCTGATATATTTGATACTCTATATGAATATTTAAAATTATCTTCATCTATAGTCATACCAATAGGTTGGAATGAAAATTCTTCATAATCTCCCTCTAATCTAATTTTATCATCACTACTTAAATCATAAACTTTATTATATGATGCATAAACTACAATTCCTTCTTCGCCATCTTCATCTAAAAATACAATATCTCCCGCTTGAACTTTTGTAACATCTTCATTTTTTTCAAAATTATAATGCTTACATTCATCCTCTATAGATAATGGTGTTTTTTCAAATCCACATGAATATAAAGCCCATTTAATAAGTCCTGTATTATTAATATTCTTATTACTTTCATCTGTTTCACCAGGAATTATATCTAACTGCCCATATTCATAATCATTAGATTTTACATATTTAGTAATATTTCTAACTGAATCAATAAAAGTAGATGCATAGCTGTTATTACCTGTTGCTAATTGTCTAGGTGGTTCTCCTATATACTCTTCATCTGTGTAATCTATTATTTCTAAATTGACATCGTCATTTGTAGTTCCTTCTTCTGTATTAGTCACTATTGTTGCAGGCTGTCCAGGAACATTATTATTAAATTCTGCTAGAACCCATGCCTCTGCTGGAGTACATTTACGTATTTCAGCTAAAGTAAATTTAGCAATTGTTTTACTTACTGTATCCTCATACTTAGTAGTATAATCTGCCCCATATTCTGTCCACTCATTTAAATTTCTAAACACTGTTGATGAAGGGATGTCATTTGCCGTTAAATACGCTGTTTCTTTTCCTTGATCTGTTGTTGTTGCTTCTCTTCCTCCACTACGTACAACTGTTGATCCCATACCTGGTAATGCTACACCTTTTGCTGAACAAAATAAACTAGGTATATTAAGTAAATCTTCATGTGTAATATAAATTCCACCATCACGCACTTGGCTTGGATCCACTAATTCTGATAATGTTGGTGCAGATGGATTTTTTAAAGTTACTTTTCCATCTTTATCTTTTTTATCAGTCCAATCCCTTGCATTATCTATTGCTCTTTGTAAGGACGCTGCTGTAACATCAACTGCTGATTGTGATAGTGCTATAACTGTTTGATTAGTCATTTTAGCATACATCAATAAGGTTAGTAATAATATAAGAATTATTGATATTATAAC
>CAMYRF010000174.1 GCA_947296775.1 uncultured Mycoplasmatota bacterium | reverse complement strand
GGCCACCGTCATATAGAATAGAAAACGCAAATAAAAAAATAGATGAAATCATCATAAACTATGATTGTCCAATAGAAGACCTTGAAACAAGACTAAACGCTTACGAAGAAAGAGTAAATGAAATTATTAAATTGGTTCTAAAAGAATATAACGATATAAACAAAGCCAGAATTTTACAAGATTTATTAGTAGGAAGTGCAGAATATGACTATGATTACGTTGAAATAAATGGGCAAATATTAAGTTCAACACCAGCAACTACACTTTTATATAGAAAAGCAATATGTTCAGGATACGCCAGAACATATGCTGACCTACTTAGATGTATAGACATACCAGCGCAAATAATTATTTCAAATGATGGAACACATTGTTGGAATATAGCATATTTAGATGGTAATTGGTATCACATCGATGTTACTTATAAAGCTTGTTTGGATAATTTAAATTTATTTTGTAAATCTGATGAATATGTAAAAAAACTTTATCCTGAATGGACAAGCGATATTATATGTAACAATAAAAGTTATGACAACGGTTTACCATTTGAAAAACCTATGACAAAGAAGAATAAAACTAAATTAAAAAAATAAAATTTAGTGTTAACCAAAAATAGTTGACACATATAAAAAAATATGCTAAACTTATAAACGAACGAATGGAGGGATATTATGGCAGTTAAGTTAAGACTTTTAAGAATGGGTGCAAAGAAAAAACCATTTTACCGTGTTGTAGCAGCTGATGCTAGAACTAAAAGAGATGGTAAATACATCGAATTAGTTGGAACTTATAACCCAATTACTGATCCAGCTGAAATCAAAATTAACGAAGAAGTTGCACTTAAATGGTTATCATTAGGCGCACAACCAACAGATACTGTAAAAAGTTTATTTAACAAAGTAGGAATTAACGAAAAATTCCACTATATGAAAAACAGTAAAAAAGAAAGCAAATAATTATGTTAGTAGAATTAACCGAATTTTTAGTAAAAAGCATAGTTAAAAACCCAGATATGGTATCAGTAAAACAATTAGGTGATGATGAAGATATCATTACAATTCAAGTTTTGGTAGAAAATGATGATATGGGTTCAGTTATTGGAAAAGGTGGTATGATTGCAAACGCAATTAGAACCATTGTCCAAGCAAGTAGCTATAAAAATCATTTGCCAAAAGTAAAAATCAATATAGACTCTTTTTAAAGGGTCTTTTTTCTTTACTAAACAAAAACTTTATGCTATATTTATAATAGCGGAGGTATAAACATGAAAAAAAACGCATTTACACTTATAGAACTATTAGCGGTTATTCTAATCTTAGGAATGATCGTGGTCGTAATAATACCAGTTTTTACCGATACATTAAATAGAACAAGAGAAAAATTAAACGATACTCAAAAAAATCAAATCGTATCTGCAGCAAGAAACTGGGGAATGCAACATCTATCACTTAATTCAGAAGCAAAAAAATATGTAACTATAAAAGAATTACAAAATGATGGTTTTTTAGAAGATAAAGAAGTAAAAAACTTAATAGAAAAAAACAACCTAAAAGAAGACACCATAGTTTGTATTAGATATAAAAACAATCAATATGAATATACTTTCGAAGGTGATGCAATCGCAGGCGAGGGGGCATGTAAAAAATGAAAAACAAAGGATTTACCCTATTAGAAGTATTAGGTGTTATAGTATTATTAGGTATAGTAGCTATTTTAGTCGTAACCCTAAGCAATAGAATTTTAAAAGAATCAAAAGAATCATTATATGAAACCCAAAAAGAAACATTAGTAAGTGCAGCCAAGAAATGGACGATAGCTAACAATGGCGTTCTTCCAATGAATAGTACTGAAGAAGCATATAATCTTCCGTTTACTAAATTAGCTGAAGATGGTTATATTGATAATGAAGAACTAATTAACCCCAAAAACAATAGAGACATTTGCGGTTATATCCAAATAACATATAACGATTCAAAAAAACAATACAACTATAAAATAATAGAAGAAGAGTGTTAAAAACATACAATATTTGACCTATTAAACATTATTTTAAGAAAAAAACAAAAAAATAATTAAAAAATTAATCAAAATACTTGTCAAAACTCATAAAATAATGTATACTTAAAAAGTCAAATATTTCATGGGCCTGTAGCTCAGTTGGTTAGAGCACACGCTTGATAAGCGTGGGGTCGTAGGTTCAAGTCCTACCAGGCCCACCATTTTATTTGGTCCGTTGGTGAAGCGGTTTAACACACATGCCTTTCACGCATGCACACACGGGTTCAAATCCCGTACGGACTACCAATTTTGTTATTAATTAAATTTTATATAAATACAAAGAAGTGGAGCAGTAACATTTGAACCCTTATTTAAAGAAAGCCAGGATGATGGAAACTGGTAATAAGGAAAATGTGAAGAACACCACGGAGTAATTTATCTGAAATAATAGTAAGATAAGTCGGCTGTAATCCGTTACCATATTATACGTTTCCAAATGGAAACTATAAAGTGATCACAATAGTGATAAATAAGGTGGTACCGCGAATTACAGTTTTTCGTCCTTATAATATAGGGATGTTTAACTGTTTTTTTCTTAATTTGCCTAATTAGCTCAGTTGGTAGAGCAAACGGCTGTTAACCGTTGGGTCGTAGGTTCGAGTCCTACATTAGGCGCCATTAATGCTCAATTAGCTCAGTTGGTAGAGCAAACGGCTGTTAACCGTTGGGTCGTAGGTTCGAGTCCTACATTAGGCGCCATTAATGCTCAATTAGCTCAGTTGGTAGAGCAAACGGCTGTTAACCGTTGGGTCGTAGGTTCGAG
>CAMYRF010000173.1 GCA_947296775.1 uncultured Mycoplasmatota bacterium | reverse complement strand
ATTGTTAGGTGTACCTTGACATAACTGAACATTAACAAATTGTCGAGCTAAACCATTAGCAATATCTAAATATAATTCATTATATTTAGATATAATATTATAATAACCGTTACCAGCATCTTGCAAAATCCATTGTTGAAAATCTGAGTTATTAGCATCATATTGTTGAACATTAGTACCATTAGTAACACCAGAATTAGCGACATCAAAAGACTTACCATATTGATATGAAGTAATTTGATAATAGCCATTTCCAAGATATTTTAAATTAAATTTTTGATGAATATAACTACTATTTTGAGATATTCGTATATTTCCTCTATTATAAGGTGAACCATTATCAACTTCTAAAACAAAATTTTCATTTAAAGCAGAATGAATTGTATATATACCATCAGCAATAGATTGTTGTTTAGCTTCAATAGGTTTAACCTTTTCAAATTTAAACATTTGAGCTCTGTGATTAGTTTTTTGGCATAATTGTATATTAGTACCATTACGAGCAATACCATTAGCAACATCTAAACACAATTCATTATATTTAGATATAATGTAAAAATAACCATTACCTGCATCTTGCAAAATCCATTGTTGAAAGTCTGAATTATTAGCAGTATGCTGTTGAACATTAGTGCCATTAGTAACACCAGAATTAGCAACATCAAAAGATTTTTTTGATGTATATGAAGTAAATTCATAATAACCATTATTAAGATATCTTAAGTTAAATTTTTGGTTAATGTAAGAACTATTAGCAAATAATTGTATATTTCCACCATTTTGAAGCGAATTATTAGCAACTTCTAATACAAAGTTTTCATTTAAAGCAGAATGGATTGTATATGTACCATCAGCAATAGATTGTTGCTTAGCTTCGATAGGTTGAACAACTTCGAATTTAAACATTTGAGCTCTATTATTTTGACTACCTTCACACATTTGAATATTAGTACCATTTCTAGCTAAAGCATAGAAAACATCTACATACAAATTATTACATTTAGAAATTATATAAAAATAACCATTACCAGCATCCTGCAAAATCCACTTTTGAGCATTATGATTAGTGAATTCACATAATTGAACATTAGTACCATTTACCATTCCTGCGTTTGCAACATCTAGTGATTTATTAGAATGTACAGAAATAATTTCATAAAAACCATTAACATATCTGACATTAAATTTTTGATACATAAAATTATAAGAATCCCATAATTCAATATTAGCGCCATTATGTGTTTCACCATTTGCAACAGTTAATGCCATATTAGAATTTAAAGCAGATTTAATTACATAAGTACCATCAGCTAATTTTTGATTAGATGTAGCGGTACGTAATTGAGATTGAATAGGTTCATCCATTGTAATTATTTCTTCTGGAAATTCATCTAAATCAACAACAACATCATCAGTACCAATGTTTTCATCATCAATAATATCATTATTAGTATTATCTACTGTCTCAGAATTGTTAGATTCATTATCAACGTCAGAATCTTGAGAATCAGGAGGTTCTACATCGATTTCTGAATCATCTTTAGGTAAACTATCACTATCAGAAGCATTTTCGTTAGGAATATCATTATTAGAAATTGAATCAGAAATTTCAGATTTTTCTTGATTTACTTTTTCGTCAGCATTTGATATATCTTCAACTGCTAAAACTGCTGTTGAAGCAAACACTGGGAAAATAATAGATATAATTATTAAAATAATACAAAATTTTTTAACTAAATTATTCACAATAAACTCCTTTTAATTAATACAAATTATAAAAAATTATAACATATAAAAACAAAAAGTATATAGAAAATTTAGGATTATATAGCAGAAAAAAGAAAAAATGAAAAAGAAAAGTCGCCAGCAGTGCTGGCGACTTTTGCTTTGAGTACAATCGCTCCATAAGGGGGTAAAACAGATTCAGTACAACAAATGTTGTTTCTAAATATTATTTCATACCCTTCAGGAACACTTATTTCTGAGACGTGATGAGATCTACTAACAATAACAAGGATTCTTTCATCTCCAAGTATGCGTTCGAAACTAAAATGCTTTTCTGAAATTTCTCTTACTTCACATTCAGCATATTTCAAGAATTTATTGCTATTCCTAACTTTAATCAGATTGATAAAGTATTCTTGAAGCTCTCTATCTTCCGAGCCCCACGGAAAAGCAACTCTGTTTGCCAAATTATGAAGACCTGGTAAGCCAACTTCATCCCCATAAAAGATAGAAAAGATACCTGGGAAGAAAGCTAAAGCTACTACATATGACATAAGAACCATCTTGCCGTATTCATATTCATCTGATGAAAGAACATGGTTTTTCACAAAGTCAGAATCATTTGCATATTTCATATCCCATGCCCATTTACCATACAAATCAAACACATTACAAGCAAAAATCTCTATAAGCCTCGACATATCATGAGTAGAAGTAGGATTCATCATAGTTAAAATAGTATCAACAGGATAATCTATCAGGATTCGGTTTAACATATCCTGAAGTTTTCCAGTATCACGATACTTAAAGAAACGTATCAATGCATCGGGCAGCATATAGTTCATAAGTGAATGCATACCTATGCCAGAACTAATATAACCACGACTCGGCCTCATAGGATGCTCATCCCAAACTTCACCAAACAAAAATCCATCAGGCTTATTCCTAATAATAGCCTCCATTATACGGTAAATCATTGAATCATCCAGTTCATCTGCAACATCAAGTCTAATACCATCAATGCCACACTCAAAAAGTTGATCAATGACTCCGCCAGGAGCAGTAATATAGTCTTGCCACTCGAGATTAGTAGTATCACATTC
>CAMYRF010000172.1 GCA_947296775.1 uncultured Mycoplasmatota bacterium | reverse complement strand
GTACCATTAACATTTAACTGAGTTGCAAACGCGGCATATCCTACTGCCATTAATAACAATACACCTAATAACGAACCTATTATTATATTTCTTTTTTTAGTTTCTGATTGTCTCATTTTTCACAACTCCTTTTCTACCATATACAGTATATCAAAAAAACAAGTAACATTTTTAAAAGATAACTTGTTTTACACTAAATTTTTCAAAAAAATATACATTAAATATAATAAGAAACTATTTATCAACTACAACTGTCTTGCTAATCATGTCTTTAAAAGTCTGTTTTCTAGGTGTAACAAAAGCAAGTAAAGTTCCAAAAGGTAACATTAATAACTCAAAACCAAAAGCAATAAATCTAAATAAAGATTTAAAGAATGATAACTTCTCATCATTTAAAGTTCTTACTTTAATTTTCATAATAATTTTACCTAAACTTGCACCATCTCTACGTGATTCTGTATATGGGAAATAAAGTAATATAACTATAAACATTAATATAGATGAAGCTTTTAATAATTGTGTTCTCATTTCAACATGTAACCCAGCTATATACTCATTTAAATAACTAAATAAAACATAAATTCCATATAATAATGCGATATCAATTACAAAAGCTAATAATCTTTTAAACAAATGAGCATAACTAAAACCCATGTAATTTTCATTAGTTAATCTATTAAGTACAAAAGTATGAGATGCAATATCATTAAGCGATTGTTTTTTCTTAGTAAAAATAATCATTAAAATTCCAATACCACATGTTATTACATTTAAAATACGTAAAAAATTTCTCTTAAAAGAAACGCCAAAAGTAAGAGGGCTTTCTAAATCATCAACAACTTCAATTCCAACAAAAGCTTCGCCTAAAGTTCCCATTTTTTTAGAGCATTGCATAAATACACAATACAAGAAATAAACAACAGGCATACATATATATGGTATAACCATCATAAAAACATCATTAATAGGTAATTTTTCTAAAACAAAATTAGTATAAACTGAAGGCATAACAAAATATAAATAAATTGCCTCAATAATAGTAAATATAACTAAAAATAACAAATAATCAATACTATTGGCGGCCATTCTCTTAATAAATCCTGCATACTTAGGTATTTTAATATCAGCTTCACTTTCATAATGTTTAAAAAGACTATTTAACTGAGTTAAATCATAATTACAATAAGGACATCTCTTAGAACTACTATCAATCATACGCCCACAACTTGGACAACCTCTTTCCATATTATACACTCTCCTATTTATAATTATAACAAAATTAAAAAATTAAAAAAAGCCCAAATTAGGCTTGTTTTATTTTATTAATATAATTATTTATTTTTACATGCCAATTAGGATTAGCAGCATATTTTTTATTCATAAGTTCTGGAGTATTTAAACCATAATTATAGTATTTTTCTTTTAAATTAACTATAAATGCAGTTATACCCTCTTCTAAAGAATTAAAGCGAATAAGTCCACCATTTCCCATCATTCCACCAACATTATTCTTATTTTTAACCGCAGCACTACAACTATAACTGCATCCTGTTTCATGTAAAGCAATAGCAGCAGCTAAATAAGGATCAACACCGTTTTCAATAGATAATTTAGCAAATAAATTACCAGTTCCGCTTAAATTAGATTTCAAAGATCTATTAAGTTTTTCTACTAATTGATTCATAGTTAAATTGTCAAAGACAATCGCTTCAGTAGTTTCAGCTTTAGCTACTACCAAAGTTGGTTTATTTTCTTCTACTACTGGTTTAACATCTGTAGCAATTGGAGTCGCAATAGCTAACTCAACTTTGTCATTTCCATCAATAGTAGCCTCAGTACTATCGTTAGAACTAGCTAAACCATCTTGTTTTTCTAATTCAACTGTTTTATTAGATGAAAAGTTCATCGTAAATAAACGAGGAACAACTAAAGAAACAATTAACCCAAAGGCTAATACCAAATATACCATAACAGTTGGTTTCATTTACATCTCTCCTATGTTCTTTTACCATTTTACCATAGTAAAAGAACTCAGTCAAATTTTGATAGTACCAATTTTGACCTTATATTTCAATGTTTTTCCAAAATCACAAAAAAGAAATAGTTTAAAACTATCTCCTAATTTTAACTAGTTGGACATGTAGTTTGAGTTTCATATGAATTAGTAAGCGTATTTCCGCACACGATTCCTGATTTATATGTATATTTATTAGTTGCTAGCGAGTTATCAACATAAATGCCGCCGTCATTATAAGTTGCCTTATTATTCTTTATAGTTCCTCCATTTAAAATGAATTGACCATTATTATAAAGAGTAATTACACCCCTTTGTCCAGTATTTTCTGATATGGTACCACCTGTCATAGTTAAAGATGAACCCGAAAATACCGCAATTGCATAACCATTTCTACCTTGATTTTTTGTAATAGTTCCTCCAGACATAACCATAGTTGAAATGTCCAAGTTAATGGCACCACCATCACCATGATTTCCTTTATCACTTGGATAGTATTCACGATTAGTACTATTGTTTGAGATTGTTCCTCCTTTTATTGTTATATCACTATGTGTTGCGCGTATTCCTCCGCCATAATTTTCTGCTTGATTTCCATCAATTAATGTATTTCCTGAAATTTCCAATTTTATTTTTTGAGTAGAAGTTCCAATAAGGCGTATTCCTCCACCTTGATCAGTAGTATTATTTGAAATAGTAGCATTTTCAATTAATAAATTAGAATTATCCATTGCTACTATACCGCCTCCATAACTTGCTGCAGTATTATTATTAATTTTTGTACCTTCCATGATTTTAAGAGTTCCTATACCATGAGATAT
>CAMYRF010000171.1 GCA_947296775.1 uncultured Mycoplasmatota bacterium | reverse complement strand
CCTTTAATTAAGCCTACACTACCAATACTAACTAAGTCTTCTAAGTCGACTCCCGTGTGTTCTTATTTTTTTGAAAGAAATACTACTAATCTTAGATTATGTTCAATTAGTTTAGCTCGTGCAAATTTATCTCCATCCATGGCTTTTTGAACATACATAATCTCTTCTTCTTTGGTTAGTGGTTCTGGCAATTTATCACTACTGCCTATAAAAAATACATTTTCTTCTTCAAAAAAAACTCTTAATATTTTTTTTATTTTTTCTAACATTATTTATCCTCCATTTTCCCATTTAATAATATATCTACTCCACTAATGTTTAAATTTTCACTAAAACCTAATAAAACATCATAATTTCCTAAATCTTTAATTTCTACTTTTGCTTCAATGCATTCTAAAATGCCTGAACCTTCTATAACTATATATGGTACGAGTATTTTTTTATTATTAAATGTATTTTTAATATTGGTGATTATTACTGGTTTTCCTTTATGTGTTAGGGTGTTTCCTGTGTCTAGATATCCATTAAGGTCAAATTGTTTTTTGCCTATTTTTAAATTTACTTTGTGATAATTTTTTATTTTTTTTTGTAACAATTTACTTTGCTTTACATAAATATATAAAATTATTGGCGAAATTATGAGTAATATTATGACATTTATACTTAATCCAGTGTTGTAGAAAATGAATCCTTCATGTTTATATGAAAATTCTATATTTAATAGATAAAGAAATCCGCCTAACATTATACTTACGATATAAAATGTACCTATATTTATTAAAGTGTATTTTATATCTTTATAATAAAATGTAAACAAGCACATGATTATGCTTAAATATATTTTTATTATAAATAGTTGAACTGAGTTTATATTAAAAAATAAAATTAATGTACTTAAACTTCCTATAAAGGCGCCTAAAATGATATTAAATAGTTTTGTATTTCTTTTTAATACTATTTTTGTGGTTAATAAAAGTAGAAAGTCAAATGTAAAATTTAAAAATAAGATCCCATCTATGTACACTGTCATAATTATCACCATTTTTATTATAAAAAAACGACACTAAATTTAATGTCGTTTTATTTTGTCTTTTGATATGTTTTTTCTATTTGTGAATTTGGTGTATCTATATTGTTGTTTAAAAGTTCATCGGCAGCAATATCTATATATGTCCCTGCAAATAAAAGTCTGGCTTTTTCTAGTTCTGTTGGATCTTGAATTTGAAATTCTAAAATGTTTTCTATGCTTATAGCTATATAATTATTTAGTAGTTCACATTTATCAAATGTAAATTCATCGATATCTATTTCTAAAATTGTTGATAAGGTTTCGTCATCTAATAGTAACATTCTTTTTATTTGTCCATTTGCGTTGATGAAATCTTCGGTTAAATCTTCATTTGCTAATATTTCTTCATATTTTACTGTTATTAATGGGCTGTTTGCATTTTTATTTTCTTTTATTATTTCTTCAAATATTCTTAGGACTTTTATTAAATGAGCTTGCAAGATAAATCTTGGAACGTCTGAACTTTTATAAACGCTGGTATCTATAAAATATAATTCTGGAAGTAAATTAATAATTCTTTGTTTTATTACTTCATACCTATTATCTATTGTTTCACTAGAACATATATTTTCTAAGGTGTTTATGTTTTGCGGTTCTATTCCAGTGATTATATTTAAGCATGTATCAATTATTTCACCTACTGTTTCTACGCTTGTAATTTGTTTTGCATATTCTTTTTCTTTTTCTGTGCTTTCTTTTAAAAGCTTTATTGTTTGTTTGAATTTTTCGGTTTCTTTTTTGTTTTGTTTTTCTAATTCACACAATTCCATTCCAATGTTATATGTTTTGGTAACTTGTTTTATTAAGTCAAAAATATTATTAACTTGGTCTTCTGAAATAGATTCTTCAAATTCTATTTCGCCCTCTTCTGCTGTGCCAAAAATAGCCTGATTAAATGTTTTAGTATTGTCATAATCGCTTCTTTTATTTAATTCTGTTTCTACAATTTCTAATAGTCGTTCTAATACGCTTACGTCTTGATATAATATACCAGTTGTGTCGTTTTCTAAATCATCTAAGATTTCTTGTTTTATGATGATTAAATCGTTAGTTAGTGTTTGTTTATTAATGAATTCTAATAGATTAAGATAATTTTTAACTTTGTTTTTGTCAAAATTTTCTTTTGTACTTTCTTCTACTATGGTATTAAGTATATCACAGAAGTAGTCATAGTATATTTCAAACAGTTCTGTTTCATATGTATCTTGATCGATATTATAAAGTTCATTTTTATTATTTTTTGATAATGTTATTATATTTTTGCCTTGGAATCCTGAATATAAAAGTTCAGTTTCTATTTTTGGATTGGTGAATGCAAGTTGATATTTAAATTTCATTAAACGTGGTGTTTTTGAACATAAACTACTGATTTTTTTGAGAAATGATAGGTGTAGATCCTTAAGGTATTCGATTCCTCTTTGTATTTGTTGTATATCTTCATCGGTTAAAAATTCATCACTAACTAAAGTCATTTCGTTTACTACATTCATAATACGTTTAGTTACATATTCTCTTTTGATTTCATCTGGTATATCATTATAAATATATGAGTCTATATAATTTTGAAAATCTTCAATGTCTATATTTGGCCCTATGTTTGATAAAATTCTTGTTTCTTTTTGTTTTAATATTTTTAATTTGTTTAGGCATTGTTTATATTTTTTTGTTGTTTGCTTTCTTGCGCGTTCAAGTTCATACATGGTTTTTGTTGTTAAATCATATATTCTTGAACTATAATCCACTAATTTTTGAAATGCAGTGTTTATT
>CAMYRF010000170.1 GCA_947296775.1 uncultured Mycoplasmatota bacterium | reverse complement strand
ATTTATATTAGAGTATCAACAGACTTTCAGGCAGAGGAAGGTTATTCGATAGATGCACAAAAAGAACAATTATCTGCCTATTGCATTTCTAAAGGAATAAAAAACTATGCGTTTTACATAGATGGTGGGTGGTCTGGAAGTAATATTGATCGACCAGAAATGCAAAAACTTATTAAAGACATTAAAGAAGACAAAATATCGCATGTAATTGTATATAAGTTAGATAGATTATCTCGATCACAAAAAGATACTTTATATCTTATAGAAGATGTATTTAATCCACATGGAGTAGATTTTGTATCACTTAATGAAAGTATGGACACATC
Organism: uncultured Mycoplasmatota bacterium; assembly: GCA_947296775.1. Lineage (GTDB taxonomy): Bacteria > Bacillota_I > Bacilli_A > RF39 > UBA660 > Coprosoma. Next base: position 2,516 of record CAMYRF010000170.1, on the reverse strand, counting down.
TACTCCAATGGGAAGATTGATGCTTGGTATTCTTTCTGCGTTTGCGCAACTTGAACGTGAAAATATTAGGTTACGTACTAGGATGGGAATGAGGGAACGTGTAAAATCTGGATTATGGATGGGTGGCGGTAGAATCCCATTTGGATATGATTATGATAAAGAAAAAGGGATTCTTATACCAAATAAAGATGCGGAAAAGGTTAGACAAGTATATAAATTATATATAGAGGGGAAATCTCCACAGGATATAGCAAATTTATTAGGGCTGAAATATGATAAGTTAGCAATTCAAATATTGACCCGTAAAAGTAATTACGGCATTATTGAATATAACGGCGAGGAGTACCAAGGGAAACATGAGCCGATAATATCAAAAGAGACATATGATATTGCAATGAAATGCATGTTAGATAGAAGTAGAGTTAGGTCAAATACCTCCGAATATCTATTGACCGGATTGATGTACTGTGGAAAATGTGGGGCAAAAATGAGATATCAAAAATGGGGTAAACATGGTAGTAAAATTGTATGTTATTCCCAACAGTCAAGTAAACCCTACTTAGTAAAAGATCCAAACTGTGATCAGGACAAGATATGGTCTGATGAGGTTGACGATGTTGTTATAAAAGCTATATTACAATTTGCGGACAATTATCAGAGTAGTAAAACTGAGTCACTTGTTCCAGAGGATACAACATCTCTTCTCTATAAACAACAAAAAGAATTGAATAGTAAATTAAAAAAGTTATATAATATTTATGCTGGAACAAATGATGATGACGATTCATTGATTTCTACTATAAACGATTTAAAAAAACAGCTTAAAGTAGTCAATGATAGAATTAAATTAGACACCCAAAATTCCATTATATATACCAGACGCAAGGAGAGAGCGCAAATTTTATCAACTGTAAATGAATTATGGGAAACAATGGATTTTAAGCAAAAAAAGAATGTTGTTAGAAAACTTGTAAATAAGGTAGAGATTACAGGTAAGAATATACACATTGATTTTAGTATATAATTTTTCGACAAGGTACGATCATGGGAATGAATATACTTTGTCGAAAGGAATGGTGAGGTATGTGGAATGACTAGGAAACAAGCGGTATTACAGGCGATCTCAAAACTATCAAACAATCCTGAAAATAGTGATATTGTTAAAAAACTAAATGAATTATTAATAGATCTTCCGTGTACTACATGGACAAGGGAGTCTATTTTGGATGCTATTGAAAATTATACTATTGAGCACAATAATATACTCCCAAATGCGACAGAACTGATTGCACAGAATAAACTGCCAAGCAATACGGTAATAACAAATTTATTTGGCGAAACATCTATGCGATCATTCATAGATAAATATTTTGGTACATATATGGTGCAATATAAGTTACAATCACCTTACCAAAAATATACCAAAGAAGATTTTATTAATATCTTTATTAAGAATTATAACAGAATAAAAAATAAATTTCATGTTAAAACTGTAAAAGTAAAAATGTATAATGAATGTAAAGAAGAAGGCAGTCCACATTCATGTACAATAATTAAACATTGTGAATGCAAATCATATAATGAATTGCTAGTATTATGTGGATTTAAAGAACCAGATAAAAAACTTGAAGTTTCAGTACATATATCTTACAATGATACTGATAACAGTAATGAAGAATTAGAAAAATTATTTAATAGTTTTAGGAAAGAATAAATTTATGAAACTCACAATCTTACAAATTGAAAATAGAATAGTTAATTGTCAACTTGATGATGGTACAATTATTGATATTGCCCAGAGATGGTTTACAAAGGACATACAAGAAGGTGATGTAATAGATTTTGATATGGATGATGTTTGTAATGTCAATGAGGGTGTCTGGTGTGCTGGAATACGGGAATAAATTTACAAGTGTAATAAATTTATGGATAAATACATTTAAACAAAATATGATGGCAAAGCAGAATCGTAAAAAATAGGGTTACCCCTATTTAACGAAAGTAATTGAAATCGTTAGTAGATAACCCTGTTTTTTATATATACTATTTAAATACAAAAGTAGTTTGCCCTCTGTTCTGTAGAATTTTAGTACCAGCAGGAATGTCTTTGATAAGATATAATATTGTATAATGCATACGGCCACTAGTGTTAACAGGTATGGCTGACATTTTCAACTCTTTAATACCTAAACCACTTTCTTCATCAACTAAATCTACTTTAAAGTTTGTAACTATTTCTCTTCCGTTTGGTAATTGAATTTTAATTCCTTTTTTCAATTCAAAATTCTGTTGTATGACTTTAAAAACATATGCATATACCATATCTTCATTAAATACGAAATCATCACTAGTTATATCTGCTAATGTTTCAGGATCTCCATCTCCCAATTTTTTTGGTACTGAATCGGCACCTGCTTCTTCATCAACAATGTAAATATTACCATCGTCTCCACGATAAATTCTAAAGCCTCCAATGCGATATTGTAATTCTTCATTAACGCTGTTCACTGATGAAA
>CAMYRF010000169.1 GCA_947296775.1 uncultured Mycoplasmatota bacterium | reverse complement strand
ATGGTATTTCCTCCCCACATCCATATCGTCAAAAGAAGAAATCACATCCTCCTCGTGATCGTAAAGAATTTGCTGGTGAACTTATCCAAGTTGATGCTTCTAAACATAAATGGCTTTTCGGTGACGACAATTATTATAGCTTACATGGTTCCATTGATGATGCTACTGGCATTGTTACTGGTTGTTATCTCGATAAAGAAGAAACTATCTTTGGCTATCAAATGATTTTAAAACAAACGATTCAAAATTATGGGTTCCCTGAATGTCTTTATTCTGACTATCGTACTGTCTTTCAATCGACAAAAAAGGAACTTTCCATCGAAGAAGAACTTCAAGGCAAACATATTGAAAATACTAGGTTTACTACCATGCTTAAACATAATGGTATCGATATTATTTCTACCACTAATCCCATGGCTAAAGGGCGTATTGAACGTTTATGGAGAACTTTTCAAGATCGTCTTTATCATGAACTTAAAAAGCATAATATTTCTTCATTAGAAAAAGCAAATGATTTTATTTCAAACGACTTCCTACCTCGTTATAATAATCGATTTGCTTTACCTATAGATGATAACAAAAATTTATTTGTTTGTCCAATTGATGATTTTGACTACAATATTGAACTTGCTACCTACAAAGAATACTGCATTCATGGTCATTGTTACTTACGTTTCAACAATAAGACATTTGTGATTTTAGATCATGATTCTAATGCCTATATCGATACCAAACAAAAAGTTAAAGTTTATACTTTTCTTGATGGTTCCATTCATGTTTTATTCAATAATATTTTTTATCCAACTAAAGAAGTCAAAATTACAGATAAACAAAATTTCATTTCTGAGCTAACTAATGCTTCTAAAAAAATTGAAACGAGTATTGATTATTCTAAACAAGGTAAAGAAAATTCTAAATCTTCTCCTTGGAGAAAAGGTCTTCCCTCTATGCCATCTAAGGAATGTTGTACCTATTCTTATTTTCATGGTTGTTAGTCAAGGGCGACTTTGGTCGTTTATCTTGACCCTTGACTAACTTTTCCTATGTACCATATTTTTACAACAAAGGTTTTCCTTTGTTGTTATCTAACTACTGACATTTTCTCGAAAATTTGACATGTTTTTAATTTTTAAGTTTAGGTTTTTTACTTAAAAAAATATCGAATTTCAACCAAAAAACATCTTATAGACAAATTTTAATATTTTTTTCTTCAAATTTTTGATTAAATGCATGTCAATATAGAACATCGTTTAAATGTTCTTTTTTCCTTTATTAAGTTTGTTTATTTTTATAGTTTTAACTGCATTTGCTTATTTTTTTCTCTTTTTTCTATCTTCTGCCATTCTTTTATTCCTGTATGACAATATTTTAATATTTCTTTTATGCCTCTTGCCATTTGTGAAAGCCATACTAGTATTTTTCTTCTTAATGATTTACTAGCTTCTATAATCTTTATTGTCATTAACTTCCTATCTATTTTTTCACTAAGCATTCCTACATATCCTAAATAAATTGTTAATATTGTATTTAAATTATTCATGGCTTTTAATGTTCTAACTCTCATATTTTCAAAATCATATTCTTGCTTTTTAGCTCTGAAATATTCTTCTATTCTCCATCTTGAAAAATACAGTCTTACTACTTTGATTACATCTTCTTTTGAGTGAATACTCAAATTAGTTAATAATATTAATGGTCTTTCCTCACTTAATCCATACACCATCACTAACTCATAATCTGATTTATTATATGGTAATGTTACCTTAGTGTGTGACACATAAACCTCTCTTACTTCATTATCATCAAATAATAAGGTCATTCTTATTTTTCCTTTTCTTTTTATTGCTTCTTCATAACAATTCTTCTTTTTACCTTTGAATAGAAATGTTCTTTTATCTTTCATTCTAATCACAAATTCATTATTTTTACTCATGTAATCTATTATTTTATTATCATCATATCCTCTATCAAACACTCCAATAAACCTTTTACCTAATACTTTTTCGGATGTTTTTATACTTTCCATTGTATATTCATTCTTACTTATAAAATTATCACTTTTACAAGAATATATTTTACTATATAAACTTATTGGTTGTTTTTCCATCTTTGTTAAGGCAACAGCTTCACAAACATGATATCCTGGAGTAATAGATTTTTCTTTATTAGATCCATCTATCACATCATCTAAATCTTCAAACTTTTTTCCGTAAATTTTTGATATATCACTATCATCAAACAATACTATAGGTTTATCTCCAAAATGATTTCTACATTCATCAAAATAATTATTCATAATAAGATTATTTTCATCAAAAGAAGATAAATGATTACAAAGTCTTTCAATTGTATAACCTAATTTTATATTTTCTTTTAAGCTTCTAGAAATTTCACTAATTAAAGTAGATCCTGATACGGAAATACCAAACATCATATCCATTAAGAATTTAGAATCAGATTTTGACAGTCCAGTTGAAATTTTTTTAGAAAAATTCATTAAATCTCTTTTCAATTCATATGTATACATAGTAAAATTAGTCATAGGGAATACCTCCAATTTTTTGTTTATTAAATTTTTTATTTTACAATTAAATTATACTAAACAAAGGAGAATATTTCCTTATTTTATGAGCAAAAAAGTGAATCTGTGGATAACACATTTTCACTTTTTCTTTTTCCTATTAAATTTTACCTAAACTCAAATTTTAATTTTCTTTTTCGTTTTCTATATTGATTAAATAATAAAAAATTAAAAGATAGTCCTCTACTATCTAATTTTTATAATCATAATTTTTAATGTATTTAAAATTGTTAATAAGGTTACTCCTACATCTGCAAAGACTGCTAACCATATTGT
>CAMYRF010000168.1 GCA_947296775.1 uncultured Mycoplasmatota bacterium | reverse complement strand
TTATAGTAACTACTGGAGGTCTTACTTCTAGATCTTCTTCATTATCTATTACTTCGTATTCTTCGAAGTTTGTAATATCTGCTTGCTGCTGTTTCTTTAGTTCTTTTCCATAATCAACAATTAGAATTTCAGCATTTTCAAAGGAAATTGGACTATTGATATTAACCATAAGACCTAAAGCGAATAATTTTTTTATTATTTCTGCACTTGGAACGCCTAATTCTTCAGCTAGTGAACCAATTGTCATATTTTCTTTGTATAAAACTACGTTTTCATTTACTGCGTTTCCACTAAGTTTTTCTTTATTTTTATACATTTCTTTTTTCTTTTTAGCTAAATCTTCTTTGGTTTCTTTTTCCTTTTTTTCTTTTTTTCCTTTTTTAGCAGATGTTTTTTGTTTAACTACTTTTTCTTCATAAGCTTCTTCGATTTCTTCATCTGTCTCTAGATTATTATCTAGCATAACTATGGAATCTTCGTCTAGTAGGTCTTCTTCTGTTTGAACTTCGATATTTAGTTCTTTACATTTTTCTAATACCCATTCTACTGTTCTATTAACATCCTGCGCATATTCTAGTACACTCATCATAATTACGCACCTCTTTTCTATTAGTTTAATATTTGTTTTAAATCTTCAAATACTTTTTCATTAACTTCTGTTTCTAAGACTTTATTTAAAATTTTTGTTTTTTGTGCCTTTTCAAAAACTTCTAAGTCTTTTTTTAGGTATGCCCCTCTACCATTTTGTTTTCCTGTAGGATCTACAACAACACCGTCTTCGGTTTTGACTACTCTAATAAGTTCACCTTTTGGCCATTTTTCTCTTGTTACTACGCACATACGCATAGGAATTTTTCTTTGTTTCATTAAGCTATATTAATTCCCATTTCTTTGGCTTCTTGGATTGTTTTTATATCTAATTTATGATGTGTAAGTCTTGATGCTAGGCGAACATTTAGTCCTTTTTTACCGATAGCAAGTGATAGATTATCATCATCAACTACTACTAGTGCTTCTTTTTTCTTTTCGTCTGTTACAAAAATATGAAGATCTTTTGCTGGACTTAAAGCGTTTTCGATAAATCTTGCTTCGTCGTTATCATAAGGAACAACATCAATTTTTTCTCCATTCAATTCTTCGATTATACGGTTAATTCTGCTTCCTCTTTCTCCAATACAAGCTCCTACTGGATCAACATTTGGATTTTCTGAATAAACGGCAATTTTTGTACGATTTCCAGCTTCTCTAGCTACGCTATAAACTAAAATAATTCCTTCGTTTATTTCTGGTATTTCTAATTCGAATAGTCTTTTTACAAATCCATAATGATTTCTTGAAAGTAAGATAAGTGGCCCTTTTGAGTTATTTTCTACTTTACTTATATATACTTTAACACTTGAACCCATTTTTATTGTTTCCCCTGGAATCGTTTCTGATTTTGGTAAAATACCTTGGGTTCTTCCTAAATCGATATAATAATTTCTTACGTCTTCCATAGCTACTGTACCAACTACCATTTCATCTTTTTTGTCTTCGAATTCGTTATTGATAATTTCTCTTTCTGCTTCTCTTATTTTTTGGACAACTACTTGTTTTGCGGTTGCAGCTGCTACTCTACCGAAATCTTTTGGTGTTACTTCTTCTTCAATTGTTTCACCAATTTGGATATCTTTAACTTTTTTTCTAGCTTCTTCTAAAGTTATGTGAATACGGTCATCAAAATAATAATCTTTTTCTACTTCTTCTTCGTTTCCATCTTCATCAGTGATAATTTCTGTTTCGTATTTTCCTTCTTCTTTTTCCCATTCTTCATCAAAAACTACTGTTTTGTAAGAGAAAATTTTAATATCCCCTGTTTCTTTGTTAATGTCTACTCTTACGTTTGATAATGAATGATAATTCTTTTTGTATGCAGATGTTAAAGCAAGTGTCATTGCTTCGTATATTGTTTCTTTATCGATGCCTTTTTCTTCTGATAGTGCATCAACGGCTTTTTTGAATTCTTTTCCGTTCATTTTTTTACCTTCCTTTCTCTTTTGAACATACGTCTAATACGTAACTGTCGCTTATTAAATCAGCTTCATCTAAAAGTGGATTTACGATTTTATTTACGGCTAAACAATCATTTATAGTTATGAATCCTTCTTTGTCAATTACTAACATTAATGTATATGTTTTTCCTTCTTTGGTATAAACTACCTCATCTAGTATGTATCCTGCTTCTTCGATAGGGCTTTGTAATAAGTCTCTCACTTTTTCTTCAATCATTTTTTCCTCCTACTACATTAAAGAGTGGGATATCCCACTCTTCTTGCTTTTTTTTCATGAAGTCAATTTCATTATATCATAATTATATGACTTTTGCCTAGTGTTTATGATAAAATTTTATGATAAAAATGGCAAATCTGCGTATAAAAATACGCAGAAAAGGAAAGTTTTGAAAAAGTACCTGACTTTATTAAACAGTTAAAATATATTAATACCCATTATAGTTCGCGTTTATTTATTACATTCCCCTTCGCAGTTATGTTTAGATTGGTACTGAAAGCTGTATATCCGTTAAGATAAATAGTAAGTTTTTGCTTGTTATCATTATAAATTTTATTTATTTCTCATTCTATTTCACCGTATGCCTCTTATCAAAAAAACAAGGTAATTTTTTTCGATAGATTACCTTGCTTATTTTATTTCATTAAATGTTTTTCCCTTTTCAATTTCTGTTATATATTTGTGGGCGTTATCCACAGTATTTTGGTTTGGAATCATTATATATAGTTCTCTACCTGGCATCGAATAACAAGTACCTTTTGAACTAGTTCCATCAACACTTATTGAATTAATATTCCACTTTGGCACCC
>CAMYRF010000167.1 GCA_947296775.1 uncultured Mycoplasmatota bacterium | reverse complement strand
TCTTATGGTGGAGTTCAAGTAACTTACGATGCCCCAAAAGAATATAAAGCAAGTGCCATAACAGATACCTCACAAACATATATAAATGATAAAAACTCAAACGTTCTTCAATATACAATTTATTTATCAGATGCCGATAGTGCTCTTGAAATGGATAAAGAAATTGTCAGTGAAATGCGTACTTCTGGAAATTATAAAAATGTTGAAGATGATACATTCACACTTAAAGTTAATGGTCAAAAAATAAAATGTTATAAATATAAAGCAACTAACAATGGTAAACAAATAAACACCATAACTGCATATTATCCTAAAGGAGACTTTATAGTCGCAGTAAGTTTATCAAATAATGATGGAAGTGAGTTTAAAGAAGACAATATCAAAGAATTTATAACTGTATACTAAAAGTGGTAAAGCCACTTTTTTCTTGACTAAAATTTAAAGCTATCTTATAATTAATAATAGGTGAAGAATATGAAAAACAAAGGATTTACATTAATAGAATTATTAGGCGTTATAGTTATATTAGGAATTATTGGTGTACTTGTAACTCCGTTAGTTATTAATTTAATTAATGGCGGAAAAGAAGATGTTAATAATATGCAAGTAGAAGCAATCAAAAGAGCAGCTAAAAACTACACTAACGCCAATATATATTCAATGGACTGCACTGAAAATCCATGTGACATTACAATAAGTGACCTAAAGTCATCGGGATATCTAGAATCAAAAGATTTAAAAAACGCCACCACTGAAGATCCAATTTCAGATAATGACATAGTTAGAGTAATAAGAGAAAACGGTAAATATAAATATATATATCCAGTAGAATAGAAAAGAGGAAATGCAATGTTAGAAGGAAAAGTAGCCATCGTAACTGGTGGGACAAGAGGAATAGGTTACGCTACCGTAAAAAAGTTTTTAGAAAATAAAGCAAAAGTAGTTTTATTTGGTTCAAAAGAAGAAACAGTAACTAAAGCTATTAACAATTTAAAAGCAGAAAATAAAGACTATGAAGTTAGTGGATATTATCCAAAATTAACAGATGAAAAAGATGTGAAAAAAGTGTTTGAGGAAGTAAAAAACAAATATGGTAAAATCGATATATTAGTTAATAATGCAGGAGCCTCATCATCAACAAAAATAGAAAATTATACATCTGAAGAATATGACAAAATAGTAAACTTAAATATTAAATCAGTATTTGTATGTTCTAAAATGATAGTTCCTTATTTAGAAAAAACAAAAGGAGTTATTCTAAACACAAGTTCAATGGTTAGTATATACGGACAGCAATCAGGCGTAATGTATCCAGCTAGTAAATTTGCCGTTAATGGTATGACGGTATCATTAGCTAGAGAACTTGCACCAAAAAAAATTCGAGTGAACGCAGTGGCACCAGGTATTACTGAAACAGATATGGTTAAAAATTTACCAAAAGAAATGATCGAACCATTAATAAAAACAATCCCCCTAGGAAGAATCGGATCGCCAGAGGATATCGCCAACGCTTTTACCTTTCTAGCAAGCCCAATGGCAAGTTACATCACTGGAGTTGTGCTATCAGTAGACGGCATGGCTAGAAACTAATATGACCTATACTTATAAAATAAACTCAAAACTAGGAACCATCACCTTTGCAAGTGATGGTGAAAATTTAACTGGATTATGGTTAGAAACCCAAAAACCTAATGTTAAAGAAAATATAGTAAATAAACAATTGCCAGTATTTCAAAAAGTAGAAAAATGGTTAGAAGAATATTTTGATAATAAAATACCAAAAACAAATCTACCACTAAAGATAGAAGGCACAAGCTTTCAAAAAGAAGTTTGGAACATTCTGCTACAAGTTCCATATGGAAAAACAATTACATATGGTGAAATCGCAAAAAAACTAAATAACAACTTTCGAAGACAAACATCTGCTAGGGCAGTTGGCAAAGCAGTAGGTAAAAATCCAATACCAATTATTGTCCCTTGTCATAGAGTTATAGGCAGTAATGGCAATTTAACAGGCTATGCAGGCGGAATAGATAATAAAATAAAATTATTACAAATAGAAAAAGTTAATATAAACAACTTATTTGTTCCCACAAAATAAAATGTATAATAAATAATTATGCATTTTTTAAATTTTGTTTTAAAATTTAAAAAAATTAGTTGTCACAATTTTACAAATGTGCTATAATGAACTTTAGAATAAGGAGGGCTGAAAATTGAATAATAAGATTAATGTACTTAACGAAAATGGGGATGAAATAGAAGCTGAAGTATTACTATATTTTAGTTTAGATAAAACAGGGAAAAATTATATTCTATATACATTTGGTGAGATGGATGAAAATAAAATGGAGACTGTTCATGCATCAATCCTTAACGAAACAGAAGATGGTTATAAATTAGAAACAATGCCTGATGAAGATTGGGAAACAGTAAAAGAAGTTATGCGCGAAATTATTAGAAATGAGCAAAACTAATGAAATACTTATACGATAATAGTAAAGCCGTAAAAATAAATAATGAAATGCGTACTAACTTAAACTTTTATAACCAAAGAAATAATGAAATTACAAATTTAACAAATGAAATCGTTGGCTACCAAAAAGAATTAGAAGAAAAAAATCACGAAATAGAGGCATTAGAAACAGCAGTTAATAGTGAAGATAAAAAAGTGGCTAAAGATGCAAATAAAAAATTAAAAGGATTACAAAAAGAAACAGATAAAATAATTTCACTTATCAAAAATAATGAAGATAGAAAATTAAAATTAGAAGAAAAACAAAATAGTGCATACGTAGATGGTGTACAAAATAAAATTTTCCCTGAAAAAGAAGAAACTAATGTTGTTGAAACTACTGTAGAAG
>CAMYRF010000166.1 GCA_947296775.1 uncultured Mycoplasmatota bacterium | reverse complement strand
AATTTTATAAAAAAAAAAAAAAAAAGAACAAGGTAACATTATCAAAAGATATACCTTGCTAAAATTTTACTTACATTCTATATTCTTTTCGCGCATTTTATTAAAAAACTTAACAGAATTTTTTTGTAAACCAAATAACTCTAAAGAATCATCATCCATATTTTGAACATCTAAATAATACTTAACTTCATATTCATTTTCTTTATCTTTACTAATTGATATTTTAATACCATCTTTTTTTAATAAAGCATTATTATAAATAGATGCACTTTCTTTAATATCATCAATAGTAGTTGTATCATCATCACTTTTATAATTCCTAGTAACAACAACATTAGTAACTTCATCTTTATTATTAAAATTAACATCCATAGTTTCTACATCAACCAAATCTTTAGAAGTAGTTTTAATCTCACAAGTTTTTGTAAAATCTTTATCCCCACATCCAGTTAAACATAAAACAAATAATACTAAAAATAATTTTTTCATCCTAATTCCCCTTAGGTTCTAACAAAGATAAAGATACTTTATTTTTATCTAAATTAATTTCATCAACATAACAGTCAACAATATCGCCAACACCTACCACTTCATTAGGATGTTTAATAAACTTATCAGTTAATTTAGAAATATGAGCCATACCATCATTATGTAAACCAATATCAATAAATGCTCCAAAAGGTACAACATTTCTAACAGTGCCTTGAAGTTTCATACCTACTTTTAAATCTTTAATATCTAAAATATCACTTTTTAAAATAGGTTGTGGCATTTCATCACGAGGATCTCTTCCAGGCTTTTTCAAACTAGAAATAACATCTTCTAAGGTATAAATATCAGTATTTAAAATACTTACATATTCATTTACGTCAATACTATCTAATTTACTAATTAATTCATCAGTACCTACTTTAGATAAATCCATATCTAACTCTTTTAATAATTTTAAAGCTACTTCATAACTTTCAGGGTGAATAGCAGTCTCATCTAATATATTTTCTCCTTCAGTGATACGTAAAAAACCAATTGCTTGTTCATATACTTTATCACTTAAAAGCTTAGCTTTCTTAATTTCGCCTCTAGAATTAATTCTTCCATTCTCTTCACGGTATTTAATGATTTTTTCGATTGTTTTTTTAGTCATACCAGATACATATTTAAGCAAAGATAAAGAAGCAGTATTAACATTAACCCCAACACTATTAACTGCTTTAGTAACCACAAAATCTAAAGATTCATTTAAATCCTTACTAGGTACATCGTGTTGATAAGAACCAACCCCCATTCCCGCAGGTGGGATTTTAACAAGTTCAGAAAGCGGATCTTGAAGTCTTCTACCAATACTAACCGCACTTCTTTCATTAGGAGATAAATCAGGAAATTCATCACTCGCAATCTTTTCAGTTGAATATATAGAAGCCCCAGCTTCAGAAACAATTACATATTTTGAAGTTAAATCATATTCTTTAATCATTTCAGCGCAGAACTTTTCACTTTCACGAGATGCGGTTCCATTACCAATCGCAATGATATCGATATTATATTTTTTAACTAAACTAGCAACCTTTTCTTTGCACTTTTTAATAACTTCAGCATTACTATTATTTAAAAATGGTTTAATAATAATTGAATCTAAAAATTTACCATTTTTATCAATAACAGCTAACTTACACCCATTAACATAACCAGGGTCAAAACCTAAAACAACATTATCTTTCATAGGTGGCTGCATTAATAAATTTTCTAAATTAAGACCAAAATTATTAATCGCATCTTCGCAGGCCATATCAGTAAGCTCACTTCTAATTTCTCTTTCAATAGAAGGCTCAATTAATCTTTTATAACTATCTTTAATTGAATCTTTTATCACATAATTAAAAGGTGCTTCTTTTTTAATAAGTTTTTCCTCTAAAAAACTAAAGATTCTTTCCTTATCTATATCTATAGAAACAGTAATAACCTTTTCTTTTTCAGCTCTATTAATAGCCATAATACGATAAGCTTTTGCATACTTTACTTTTTCAGTAAAATCATAATACATTTCATAAACTTTATTTTCATCAACCGCATTCTTTTTAACTTTAGTTACAAGATTACCAGTATTAAAAGTAAAACTTCTAATCCATTTACGATAGTATGCATTATCACTTATCCATTCAGCAATAATATAACCAGCTCCAGTAATCGCATCTTCCTCAGTTTTAACATTTTCATTTAAATAAGGTTTAACTAAGTCATCCAAAGATTTAGTAGTATAACTCATAATTTGTTTAGCTAGTGGTTCTAAACCATTTTTAATAGCTTCAGTAGCCTTAGTCTTTTTCTTTTCTTTAAACGGACGATATAAATCCTCTACTTCAACTAACTTAGAAGCTTTCATAATTTGCTCTTTAAGTTCTGGAGTAAGTAAATCTTTTTCATCAATTAAACGAATAACATCTTCTTTACGTTTTAATAAATTAACCTCATACATATAAACTTCATTAATTTTTTTAATTTGCTCTTCATCTAAATTACCAGTTGCCTCTTTACGATAACGAGCAATAAAAGGAATAGTATTACCCTCTTCTAATAATTCTAAAGTTTTTTCTACTTGAATAGTTTTAACATTTAAATCTTCACTTATATTTTTAATAATATTTTCATTCATATTTTTTTACCTCGCTTACTATAAAATTATAACACATTTAACATTCTAATTAAAAGATTTATTATTGGCAAAAATAAAGAACCTATTTAAGATTCTCTATTTCTCCTTTTGGTAAAGATGTTACTTCTGATATCAATTCAATATCAATATTTTTTAAAAGCATATTTTTGGCAATTTCTAATTGTGTTTCTTTTGAACCTTTTTCAAGTCCTTGT
>CAMYRF010000165.1 GCA_947296775.1 uncultured Mycoplasmatota bacterium | reverse complement strand
GTACCGCCCTTGTTTCATGGTCAATCAAAGCGCGAATGTCATTGCTTAAAGTATTATCGAATGCACCTGGAGCAATTTCTTCATATGCGCCACGCCACAACTCTGTTTCACTATTAAATACCGCAAAATAACCTTCAATAACCATGTCTTCATTTTCTGAACGTGTTTTTAAATCACTCGAAAGGCTGCGTGTTTGCTTTTGTTTGTCACGACTATTCACTATCACTCTCACCACCTTTCAGTTTCTTCTGTTTGTCAATCATATCCAACGGAATGTAATTTTCTAAGATCGTTAATTCCGATAAACCTTCACGTGGAGACATTCCAATCCAATCCCTAACTTCGTTACCGTCAACAATTCCACGCACAAATAAGTTAGCACCAACTTCTGCTAACTCTTTCATATCGTATGCATACAACGACCTTGGGTTAAATTTGAAATATAAATCGGGACTGTATAATAATTTTCTTGTAAATTCCTGTTCGATACTCTTTGCCAAAGGAAGGATTTTGTTGTTAATCCAACTGTTATATTCTTTTGCATCGAATGATCCCACACCAAGAAAAAATGCAGGCACTCCAATTATTCCTGCTACAGTTCTTTTGTCTAATTCAACAGAATCATTGATAGCTAAGTCATTCAATGATAACGGTCTTACTTCTTGAACTTCTAACATTTCAGCAGGTATAATCCATGGTTGTCCAGCTTCGGTTGTTTCGAGATACTTTTTATAAACCGCATTTCTGCCTTCTTCACTAGATAATTCAGCTGTATGCGCATCAACCTTAACAATTAATGGCGGCATATACTTCCCAGCCATAAATGCATTTTTTGTTTTAGTAGCTTGCCTTAGATTTTTAGCGATATCACGTAAAACTATACGATAACCTGTACCACGCCATGGTTGTTCAGGGTCGGGATTGATTAAAAAGTGCAACACTTCATCATATCCATACTTTTTATTATCAATTAATACATTGTATGCATGTGTAGTGGCTTCAAAATTAACTTTAGATGGTGGTACTGGCGCCAAATCTGATAAGTAGTTATCTTCAAACGTGGGGTAAACCACACTATTTCCATCACCTTCTAGCAACATAGTTTTAACAATGTTATACATCCAAGTTTTTCGAGGGGTTAAAGAGTAAGGGTTAATATCAATTTTTCTAGATAACTCATTCCGAACTCTAATATCCCCGTCATCTGTATTTTTCATCAGATGAATGGTCATAGATGAGATTAAGTCCGCTATCTTATCAACCGCTATTCTTACTTCTGGATTATCTGATAATCTAGTATATCCAGGCATTGATAAATCTGTGCTATTTTCCATAAACCACGTAATAGCATCGACTCGTTCATTTGGTGTTGTCGGTTCTTTTGGTTCGGCACGTGTTTTAAAACCACTTAACGCCCTTTGAAACCAATTCATTCACTCACCAGCTTTCATAATTTCCTAACCACTTACTAGCCGATGTGGATTTTTCCATATTTTCTAATTTACGCATGCAACCGAATACCGTTGCATCGAATATATCTATTCGGCTATTTTCTTCCACTTTTTCGTACTGGATCATATCATCTGTTTTTTCAACAGCGTGTACGTTTTGAACACAATACTCAAACGCTTCGCTTCCTAAGTAATAAAATTGACCATTCTTCACTTTACGTTCGATGTGCCTGAATCCTTGTGACTTCCTGTGGAAATATTGCGGTTCATCGATAATTGAAAACCCACTTCTTTTCATACCTAGAAAGAACTCTTGACCAAATTTGCGGTCAAATCCGATTTGCTTTATTTTAAATCCTTTTTGCTTCATCGTTTTAAACCACTTGATTACGTCATCGTAATTAACTGTTGGTGTATTGGTCATTGTAAGCCACCCGTCATCTTTCCAACCGAATAAAGGTATATTGTCTTCATCTGCCTTTATATGCGCCTTTGTGACAGGGAAAAACGCATGTGTGACCACTATATCCACATCGTTGTAACTACCGTATAAAGCCGTAGCTGTTAAATCGTGCATTTTTGATAAGTCCGCACCGCCATACCACTCTATAGGTAATTTCGCCAATTGGTCAATTGTCCAATTGTATTTTTTATTACTGTTTCTAAATTCATCTAAGTTAAAGTAAGCCTTCATAGCCGATGTGTAAATATTTAGTGACTTAGCTAAAAACGACTTTCTTTGCTGTGGGTCGTTTTGCGCTTCAATTGCATCATTCATTAGTTCTTGTCCAGACACCGACACATTGTAGTTAGGATTAGCTTTTTCGTGTTCAATCGGATTAGTATAATCAACTTCTCCATTTTCGTCTTCATCGGCCTTAGTGATGAAAATAAACAGTTGTTCATCGCTTGCCACACCATCTAGCACTTTTTGACAATACTTCATCCTGTTGTAACAAAAACTATTGGGGTTATCCCCTGCGGTAGTAATACCGATACACAAGCTATTACGGTAAGCCTTACCCGACTCACGTATTGTGTTATATTGACTAGCGTTTTTATACAGATGCAGTTCATCCATTATCTGAATGAGTGTATTCAACGAATCCATTCTGTCGGAGTTACCTGCAAGTGCTTCAATCCGTAAATAACCATCGCCCAGTTCACCAGATATAGAGCGCTCCTGGTTATTATTCAAAATACGAAAATTATCAGCTTCACCCATCTGTTGTAAGTTGTATAATAAAAAGTCGAAACTTTGCATCGCCTGCTTCAATAACGCTCCAACAATAACTATTTCAGCACCCGACCTACGCTCTAATAAAGCTAACCCCCAAGATAAAGCGGTGACGAATGGCGTATTTCCTTGCTTAATTGTAAGCATAATAAATGCTTCATTATATTTTCGTAATATCGTAT
>CAMYRF010000164.1 GCA_947296775.1 uncultured Mycoplasmatota bacterium | reverse complement strand
CTACCATAGGCGCGACTACAACGCATATATTGATAAACTAAATTACTAAGTTCCTCTGCATCAATATTAGCCTTGATACTATTATCAACTAAAATAATCATTCCAAATTTATTTATATTAAGTACCTCAGCAAAAACAGGCCCTTCATAATAATCCATATTATCTAAAAGATAGTCAATAGTTTTTAATCTTTCGATTTCTCTTTCAGCTTCATCAGCTGCTACTTCCCTGTCTGAAATATATTCACAAATTTCTGGTAACTCACGTTCTAATAAATTAAGTTTATCTTGAATAAGTTCTACTTCCTCAGCTGACTGTGCATAATTCATTTCCATAACTAAATCAATCATTATATGATTTAATAAATCTGCTGCTCTTCTAATAGGTGAAGTAAAATGACTATAATCTTCTTCAGCCAAGCCAAAATGTCCAATATTAACCTCTGAATAAGAAGCTTTTTGCATTGAACGTAATAACAAATTAGAAACCGCATCAATGTTTCCAAGATTACGTGATTCTCTTAAAATAGGTCTTAAATCCCCAGGCCTTACAATATTCTTTTCAATTTTTAAAAGTAAACTATTAATTGCATTAGGACTAAAAGTTCCTTGATCTCTTAAAATTTCCACAGTTTTTTTGAGCTTAACTAAGTTAGGTTCCCCATGCACACGATAAACAAAAGGCTGTCCTAAATAACCATACATCTCAGTAACCACAATATTCGCACTAATCATAAAATTTTCAATTAACGTTTCTGCTTTTCTATGACAATTTCGCGTTATAGAAGTCGGTGTACCATCAATTTCAGTATGAATTTTAAATTCTAAATCAGAAAAACTTATACTGCCTTTAGAATTCCTTTGAGCAGTAAGTAATTCAGATAGTTTACCCATAAGTATCAAATCATCAGCAAAGTCTTCATAGCCATCAGGAACGGTACCATCTTCCAAAATAGCATTAACAGCATCATAATTCATCTGTTTTCTAGAACAAATAACACTCTTATAAACATCCGAACTTATAAGATTTCCATTTTTATCAAATACCATTTCCGCAGTTTTTGTAAGTCTATCTACATTAGGATTTAAAGAACAAATCCCATTTGATAATTTATGAGGAAGCATAGGGATAACACTATCCGCAAAATAAGCCGAATTACCACGATGAACAGCCTCTTTAATTAAACTAGGATACTGTAACAAATAATGAGAAACATCTGCAATACTTACTCTTAAAATAATATTATCACCATCTACTTCAACACCAATTGCATCATCTATATCTTTTGTATCCTTACCATCAATTGTAAAAATATTTTTATCTCTTAAATCTACTCTATCTTCCATTTCTTTTTCAGAAACATAAGTAGCAATTTTGTCAGTATCACTCATAACTTTATCTGAAAATTTATGATCAAATCCATATTTATAACTAATAGCTTTTTCATTAATTTTAGGATCATCCTTATGTCCAATTACTTTACTAATATCACCGTAAAAATAAGTTTTATCTCCAACAGTTACACATTTTTCAGAAACATCAAGTAATACCAAAGTATCAGGCACTAAATCATTACATGATTTTTCATTTACTAAAACATTCATTTTAACAGGTAATTCATAAGGAACAAATAAACCAGCACCTATATATCTATAAATTTCTAAAAATTTATCACGTTTTATTATCTCTTCCACTTTAGCATATTGATGACCCAAAAACTTTTTATCAAGTGGTCTAAAAATGACAACATCTTTAGGAAGTGCCCCATTTAAATCAGCATTAGAAATCATATAACTAACTTCTTTTCCGCAAGATGTATCTTTAACATAACCAACACCATTTTTAGCAATATAAATTTGCCCTTGTTTTATCGCAAGCCTGTTATCAAAAATGTGATAAAAACCATCCTTATCCAAATAAAGATCACCACAAACTCTAAGTTCCTCTAAAGCATTAGAAAAAGAAGCAAAATCATCCTCACCTTTAATCCCAAGATTTTTCCTAAGGTCATCAAAAGACTGCTTCTTTTCATTAACTTTATTTAAAATAATATCTCTATAATTTTTACCCATCAACCATCACCCTCATTACTATTATACTAAATAACAAATAATAACACAATAGAAAAGAACTAATATTTCATTAGTTCCTTTAAAGCCTCTTTAGATTTTTTTAATAAGTCTTCTGTATTAGGAATTAGTAAAGGTATAATAGTATTTAAAATAGCTTTATCCTTAACAATATCAAAATATTCCATACCATTACTAGATAAACATTTAACTACTGTAAACTCCTCTATAAAATCACTTTCATCAGGAGCTAATCTAATTAAATAATTATATTTATCATTATTATAAATAGTCTCTCCAATAACAAACCACTTATCATTATCATCAAATTCTATAATTGTATATAACCCACTTTTCATTCTTTACCTCCTATTTAGTTTTAATCATACTTTCATCAATAGGTCTAAATCCATCTAAATCGCCATTTCCGCCCTCAACAATCACATGATTACCATCCATAAATTGTTTCATATCATCGACATTATTAAAATCAACATTAGATGTATCTACCCAAGTATTATTAGCAGTATCATAAATCCCTTGTGGCTGATCAGTAAACCATTCATTAGCAGGTACTCCGTTTTGCCCACTCATAGCATCAGCTGCATTACTATAAACAGTATCACCAGCATTAACTGTATAGTCCATGTATTCATTGCCAGAAACAGCACTAGTATCAATATTATTACTTATAGAATCAATGTTTATTCCATCAATCAAATTAGAAGCTAAATGATTAGTATTTATAATCATATTTGTATCAACGCTTTGAGTAGTCATCATTTGTGAAATAGCCGTAGCTGCAATTACACCAATTCCAATTACCCCGAT
>CAMYRF010000163.1 GCA_947296775.1 uncultured Mycoplasmatota bacterium | reverse complement strand
GGCTAGGTTATCCACATGAGATAGCAGATGATATTTATTTAATGTTAACAAGACATAAATATTCTAATGGAACATCTTTAGTGTCTGATGGCGGTTATTTATCTTTTGATGAACAATCTAAAACAGAAGATTTAGATTCAGGAAAATTTTATCGTATATTAGATAGGTTTTTTACAGAAACAAAAAAGGGGTCTACAATGTGGATTATTTCGACAATGATGGACAATGAATGGAATGAAGACCCTGCTGAAAGAAAATTTATTCAAAATAATTTTGATGCAGTTGATCGGGGAGTTAAAATGGAACGTATTTTTCTTTTTAGCAAAAAGAATTTAAACGAATATAAAAAAAATAAATATATTCAAAGATACTTATCTTGTAATAAAATTATAACAAACTTTGTAGATTTAGATTTAGTACAGGAAAAATATCCAGAACTTTTGAAAGTTGTAAAAGAAGGGTGGATAGGTATAGATGATTATGCACTTTTGGTAGATTTGCCTAGTGATGGAACATCTAGAGGATATGTAACTATGAATAAAAAAGAAATTGCCAAAGCTAAAGAATGCTTTAAAAAGTTACATAAATTAGCTGTCTCTTTAAAAGAAGTTATGAAATAATTAATTAAAATAGGTTAGTTATTGATTACACAAATGAATTAAATAGTTATATTAATAGAGTTAAACCAGAAGAAATATTACACAATTTATTGATACCAATAGTGGAAGATTTGGACACGAATTTAATGATTAATAGATATGTATAAAAAATAGAGAAAATGATAAAAAATAATTATGAGGGAACATACAGGTGTTTCCTTGTTTTGTTTTAAAATAAGTGTTAAAATATATTATTAGAAATTGGCTCGTATCATGTAGTGTTATTTAGTATCATTTAGTAAATTTGTGGCCAACATTTGTGTCCATTTGTGGTATGATCATTTTATGAAAATGATGATAACTATCATGAAAAATATTTATATAATAGAAATAATTGGTCTAGATGATGGAGGTTATTGGAATATAAAATAGAATTTGTGATTTTCTGGCTTTCAAATTTGTTTATTAAAAAATATAGTTGTAAAGTATATTGTGTTAAGATTTATAAAATCTTATATGTATGAAAGGAGAAAACTTGTGAAAAATAATATAATCAAATCAGAGATGGATGTTAAAGGTAGTAAAATAAATGTTGTTAGAGTTAGTGGATATGAATATATTTCATTAACAGATTTAGCAAAAACACAAAATGATGAAGCACCAGCAGATGTAGTTAAAAATTGGCTTAGAAATAAAGAAACGCTTTCTTTTTTAGGGGTGTGGGAAGAATTAAATAATGAAAACTTTAAAGTAGTCGAATTCGACCAGTTTAAAAATCAAGCAGGAAGGCATGCTTTTACTATGTCTCCTCAAAAGTGGATTAGAGAAACAAATGCAATTGGTATAATATCTAAATCTGGTAAATATGGTGGTGGAACATTTGCTAGAAGTGATATTGCTTTTGAATTTGCTAGTTGGATTAGTCCTGAATTTAAATTATATTTAATTAAGGAATTTGAAAGATTGAAAAGAAAAGAAACATATCAAGAAAAAATAGAATGGCATGCAAATAGGTTGTTATCTAAATTAAATTATGTAGTTCATACAGATGCTATTAAAAAATATATTGTTCCTACTTTAACAGAACAGCAAATTAAGTTTGTATATGCAAATGAAGCAGATGTTTTAAATGTTGCCTTGTTTGGTATGACTGCTAAGGAATGGCGAGAAAAAAATCCTGAACTTGTTAAGAATGGTAATATAAGAGATTATACTGATTTGCTTCATTTAATAATTTTAAATAATTTAGAAAACACTAATGCTGAATTAATTAGAATGAATATAAAGCAATCTGATAGATTAATACAATTAAATAAATCAGCAAGAAATCAAATGGAAGCATTAAAGAATAATAAGAATATTAAAGAACTAGAAGTGTTACAAGAACAAATAAATAAGGATAATAAAACATTAATAGAAAAAAATGAAAATTCATGAAAGAATGCGAAGTATGAAACAACAAAATATATATGATAATAAAGAATTTTTTGAGGAATACCAAAGTTTGAGAAAAAATGCTCTTAGTGCAAATGAATTAATTGAAATTCCACAATTGTTTGAATTAATTGGTGATGTTACGAATTTATCAATATTAGATTTAGGTTGTGGTACTGGCAAGCATGATAAAAAATTAATTGAAATGGGAGCAAAAAAAGTTGTTGGAATAGATTTATCTAATAATATGATAAATGAAGCAATCAAAAGTACGAATAGTGATAAAATTGAATATAAAATCATGCCTATGCAAAATATTGATGAATTAGATGAGAAATTTGATTTAGTTGTTTCTTCACTTGCTATTCATTATATTGAAGATTATGATAGTTTATGTAAGAAAGTTTATAATGTATTATTAGATGGTGGCAGATTTATTTTTTCATATGGACATCCAATGGATTCTTGTGCAATATTAGATAATTATTCCAATAATTATGTTTTGATAAATAATAAAAAATATTTTTTAATAAGTGATTATAATAATGAAGGTAAAAGAGTAACTCATTGGTTTGTTGATGGTGTAGAAACATATCACAGAAATATGTCGCATTTAGTTAATGGACTAATTGATGCAGGGTTTAAATTAGAACATATGAAAGAATCATGTGCTACTGATGAGATAATCAAATTAAAACCAAAATATGCAGAACAACAAGACCATTCTTACAATGTATATTTTAAATGCAAAAAGTGATTATAATAAATAGTGAAAAAACATATGGTAAATTTGTGGCCGACATTCGTGTCCAAGCAAAAAAGAAGAGATTGGAATACTAAAAATTAGTCAGGACACGAATTTTTGGATTTTGGACACGAATATTCTGGCT
>CAMYRF010000162.1 GCA_947296775.1 uncultured Mycoplasmatota bacterium | reverse complement strand
TTTCATTTTTTTGCAGGAATTTTGTATAGAAAAAGCGTAGGATATATATGAGGATGTAAAATATGTTTAAAAAATATCCATTTATACGGCAGGAATATTTAAAAGATTGCGGTGCTGCATGTTTATTTATGATTATTAAATATTATAAAGGATATGTAAGTATGTATAAATTAAATGAAATGCTTAAAACAACTAGAAAAGGTGTGACAGCTTATCATATGGTTAAAACTTTAAAAACATTGGGATTTAAGGCTTACGGTGTAAGAGAAAGTAATTTGAAACCAACTAAAGTACCTTTTATATCAAATTTAATAATAAGAAACTCCTATAAGCACTTTGTGGTTGTGTATGAGGTTACTGATTCTTATGTTCTAGTTGCAGACCCTGCTAGTGAAATTAAAAAGATTAGTCTGGATGAGTTTTATAAAATATGGACGGGTGTTAATATAATGATGTATCCTGAGAAAAGTATTATTAATATAAAATCAAATTTTGATTCTAGTTTTTTTAAAAATATGTTTTCTTTTAATAAATCCATTTTATTCTTAATTTGTTTTTTATCAATTATTATGACAATATCAGGAATTATTGGTTCATTTTTCTTTCAAACGTTAATAGAAAATGTTGATAATGAAAACAATTTAAAATATATATTTTTTATATTTATTATACTAGCTTTGATAAAAGTTTTAAGTAATTTTTATAGGAATAAAATTTTAGTGAAACTTACAAATACTATTGGTGCAAATATAACTAAAAAAACTTTTAAACATATTATTAGGCTTCCTTATCTTTATTACCACAATCATACAACTGGAGAAGTAACTAGTAAAATTAATGATTTAAATCAAATTAGTTTTACTTTTAATAAAGTTTTGGTGACGCTTTTCATTGATTTTCCTTTAACTTTATTTTCTGGAATTTTATTATTTTTTATTAATAAGATACTATTTTTTATTATTTTAATTTTGGTTTTATTTTATATTGTTATTATTTTACTTACACATAAAAAAGTTAATGCTTCAATAGAAAACTCTTTAAGAAATAAGGCTGAGGTTAATTCATATATGGTAGAAACGATAAGTGCTTTTGAAACCATCAAAGGTATTGGATGTGAAAGTAATATTGTTTCAAAATTAAATAAAAAATATGATTTATTTTTAAAAGAAAGTATTAATTTAGATAATTTAATTAATAAGCAAACACTTTTTAAAAATATTGTGAGTAATTTTGGTGTGTTTATAGTTATGTTATTTGGAATAATTATGATTAAAGAAGGAGAAATTTCAATTTATTTGTTTATTACTTATAATATTTTAATGTCTTTATTTTTAGAACCTATTAGAAATATTGTGGATTTGGATTTTGAAATTAAAGAAACTATTAATACGGTAAAAAGGGTATTTGGGTTATATGAAAATGTCCAAAATAAAAATAGAGAATTTGTTAATAATATTGAATTATCTAATGTCTCATTTTCTTTTGATGATGTAAATTATGCTTTAAAAAATATTAATTTGAAGATAAATAAAGGTGAAAAGATATTAATCAGTGGGAAAAGTGGAAGTGGTAAAAGTACGCTTTTAAAGTTGATTAAAGGTTATTATTTAGATTATAATGGACAAGCTTTTATTAATGGTAAATCTATTAGATGTGTTAATGATAGCATTGCTTATATTTCGCAAAAGGAAACGCTTTTTACAGGTAGTATTTATGAAAATATGACTTTAAATGGTAGTAAAGATTTTGATCGTATTAAACAAATTTGTTTAACTGATGAATTTGTTAGTAAATATGATTTAGGTTATTGCACTTTACTTGAGGAAGATGGATTTAATTTATCTGGTGGTCAAAGACAACGTATTGCTTTGGCTAGAAGTCTTCAAAGTTTTAGTACTTTAATTATTGATGAGGGTTTTAGTGGTTTAGATACTAATCTTGAACGAAAAATAATTAAAAATTTATTTAGTTATTATAGCGATAAAACAATAATTGTCATTTCGCATAGACTAACTAATTTAGACTTATTTGATCGTTTTATTAAACTTGAAGATGGTGTGATAACATTAGATGAAACTAAAGTAAAGGGGGGGATAGTTTATTCAGGTTAATTTTATGATATAGAAGGGATGATTTAAATGATGAACAAGGAAGAATTATTAAATGTTACTGGTGGTGGTATTAGTATGGGTACTGCTTTGGGTATAGGCGCACTAATTACTTTTATAATAGGAGTAGTGGATGGATATTTACGTCCACAAAAGTGTTCTTAATGAAACTTACTGAATACGAACTTTTAGAAATAACTGGTGGTACTGTGACTGCTACTTTAATAAATTCTATTGCTAGAGGTATTACAACTATTGCGGATTTAGGTAGAAGTTTAGGTGGCGTTATTAGAAGAATTGTTAGTGGAAAAATATGCCCAATTGATTAAACAAGATTTTCTTGTTTTTTCTTTTGTGTGAAAGTGTGTGAAATTGGCTAAAATACTAGAAAAACTGGATATAAGGTACTATAATATAGTCATACTTCTTGATTGATGTGTATTCAATTTTTAGGGAGTTTGGAAAGAAGGGAGTCGGGCAAAATGACTAAAAAAATAGAAGAAGTGTCATGTGACTCTGAAATCATTATTCCAGATGATTTAGTAAAACAAAAAGAAATAGATGATTTAAATGTTTATATGGACGCTATAGAACCAAAAAATGCTGGTATAAGAGAAGGCACTAAAGAAGAAAAAATTGCAGTTGCTAAAGATATGTTTAAAAAAGGCGTGGGTATTGATGAAATTGTAGAATATACTGGTTTAAGTGACGCTGAACTTGAAAAAGTTGAAAAGGAGGTACTAGGAATTATTTTCTAGTGCTTCTTTATTTTAAAAATGTTGTTTTTGTAGAGTTATAATACATATGTCACACAAATAAATAAAAAAAAGATACCATTCT
>CAMYRF010000161.1 GCA_947296775.1 uncultured Mycoplasmatota bacterium | reverse complement strand
CTAAGTCAAATGAAGCAGGAGGAGCAGAGGAAGCAAAAGCTCCAACATGGACAGACTTAACTGCTTATATGGAAGCAAATCTATATCAAAAAGGAGATTCTATTGAGTATGATGTAACAGTAGAAAATAGAGGAACAATAGATGCTAAATTAGAAAATATAACAGATAATATAAAAAGTACAAATGAAGCCATAAAGATAAGTTTTACAGGATATACAAAAGGAGAAAAACTATATAAAAATGAAACAAAAATAATAAAAGTAAAAATAGAATATAATCCAGAATTTAATGGAACTGCCAAAGAAGGAAGTAGTGAAGTAAGTGTAGACTTAAACTACACCCAATCAGAAGGTGGAACAGTAACACCAACCGATAAATATCTAGTAACCTATGACTGCGTGACAAATGGAGGAAACAGTTGTACAAATTATAACGAATACTTAAATGAAGGAGATACAGTAAACTTAAATCATACATCAGAAAAAGAAGGATATAAATTTATCGGATGGAATACAGATAGTAATGCCACAGAAGGATTAGAAACATTACAGATGTTAAATCAAGATATAACCCTATATGCCATATATAAAGATACAATCCCACCAGAATGTACAATAACAGTTACCAAAGTAACAGTAGAAGAATTAACAGTACATGCTGATTGTAAGGATGCGTCTGAAATAACAAAATATGAATTAAGTGAAAATGAAGAACCTTTTCAAGATAAAAGTGTAGAAACAGAATATAAGGTAGATCCATATTCATTAAGTAAATTAAAAATAAAAGTAACTGATAAATTTGGTAATTATGCAATGTACTCAATTAATAACGAAGAATTAAGTAAAACATATCAAAACATATATAATTTATTACAAAATGGTTATAATGAAATTTTTCAAAAACAAGAAGAAATAGAAAATACATTTTTAGATAAAACATACCCAATAGGAAGTATATATATAACAGAAACAAATACAAATCCAAGTGAGACTTTAGGAGGAACATGGGAAGAGTATGGAAAAGGAAGAACATTAGTAGGAGTAGATACTAATGATACTAATTTTAATACAGTAAATAAAACAGAAGGAAGTAAAACAAATACTTTAGCGGTAACCAATTTACCATCGCATACTCATAGCATCCCAATCTTAACTGGTAACACTAAAGAAACAGGTGAGCATAGTCATAAAATTACATCACTTAAAGGGAAAACAGATGAAGCTGGTACACACACTCATACAAGAGGAACCTGGGATATTACTGGAAGTATAGGTTCTAGAGGTGCCCAAGAACCGAAATTTGGAATACCTAGTGGAGCATTTTATGAAATGGTCAAAACTAATTATTATAGCCAAACAGTAAATAGTACAGAATATACGAATGATCCACATCGATATGACGGTTTTAATTTTAAAGCCTCAAGAAATTGGACTGGTGCTACCTCTTCAGGCGGAGGGCATACACACAACATAAATACTAATAGCAACAAAACTTTGAATTATGATAATCATCATCATATTATAACAACTGAAAAAAATACTTTAAGCGTCATAGGTTCAAGCGAATCATTTACAAATTTAAATCCGTATATTGCTATAAACATATGGAAAAGAATCAGTTAGGAGGTAAATATGAAAAAATGTTTTTTAAGTTTAATAACTAGTATTTTATTTATCAACACCGTAAATGCTAACACATTAGAAAGCGATTTAAAGCAATTAAAAAATCAATATATAGAATTAAAAGAAAAAGTAAATAGTTTTGATGAAACTATCTTAAATAAAACATATCCAATAGGAAGTATATTTGAAACCACTACATATTCTACAGTTGCCCAAGTATCAAATGCTTTAGGTGGAACATGGGAAGTATATGGTAGTGGTAAAACATTAGTTGGAGTAGACAGTAGTGATAGTGACTTTAATACGGTAAACAAAACAGGAGGAAGTAAAACAACAACTCTAACAGTGGCTAATCTTCCATCACATACTCATAGCATTCCAGCTTTAACAGGAACAACCGATTCAAAAGGTTCGCATAGCCACAATATACCTAAATTAACAGGAATCGCAGAAACAGCAGGAGCACATACTCATACTAGAGGAACAATGGATATAATAGGAAGTATAAGTTCTTTGGGAAATGGAGAACCGAAATTTGGAACACCTAGTGGAGCTTTTGGCACAAATGTAAGAACTGACTATTACAGCAGAACAACAAATGTAAATTTATCTTCAGGGTCATATCGATATGATGGTTTTAATTTTAAAGCCTCAAGGAATTGGACTGGCGCCACTTCTTCAGATGGCAATCACACTCATAGTATAACTATAAACGAAAGTAATACAGAAGAAAGTGGTTTACACTCTCATATATTTACAACCGAAAAAAGTACATCAGGATCCCAAGGAAGCGGAACCGCCTTTACCAACTTACAACCATATATAACTGTATATATGTATAAGAGGGTAGGATAAAATGAAAAAAATAGTAATTCCAATTCTTTCAATATTAATAATTTTAACAATCATAATATTTGTAGTAACACATTCAAATAACTTAAAACAACAAGAAAAAAATATAAAAAACATAAAAGCCACTACAGAAACCTTTACATTAACAGATAACGGAACAGAGATAGAAGTAAGGCTAACAAATAAAAATGAAGATAATGTAAAAATAAAAAACATAGAAGCAACATTATATAATACAGAAAACAAAAAAATAACCACCCTAAATTATAATAAAGAAGTGACTATAAAAAAAGACAAAATAATAAAAATAACTGCAGAAGAAAAGTATCCAGAAACAGCAAATATTAAATATATATTAGCCGCATAGAAAAGCGGTTTTTATATGCAAAATAAAAAGCCTTATATAAATAAGACTTTCATAATCATAAATGGCGGAGTAGGAGGGATTTGAACCCTCGCGCCGGTTGCCCGACCTACACCCTTAGCAGGGGCGCC
>CAMYRF010000160.1 GCA_947296775.1 uncultured Mycoplasmatota bacterium | reverse complement strand
AAAAAAATAACCACACTAAATTATAATAAAGAAGTTACTATAAAAAAAGACAAAATAATAAAAATAACTGTAGAAGAAAAGTATCCAGAAACAGCTAATATTAAATATATAATTTCATAAAACTGCCAAAAAAATATGGTAGTTTTTGTTATAATTAAGAAAAGAAAGGAATAGCGATATATATTTTATATTAAGGTGATACTCATAGAAAATTTGATAGGATAGAAGAATTTCCTGATATAGTTTTCGCAAAAGACGGACAAATATATAACATTGAAATGAAAATTTAAAACAAGAAATTTTAGAAGTAGAACAGAGATTAGATTATAAGAAATGGTATTGTGGGCATTTTCACATTGATAAAGAAATAGACAAAATAGAGTTTATGCACAAAAAAAGTCAAAACATTAAGTTTAAAATAAAATAATATACTATTTCTAAGCAATTTATGCTATAATTAAAAATAGAATAGAGGGGATAAAATGGCAAAAGAAATAACAAATGAAGAAGTAAATCTTCTTAATAAATATTTTAATGCAGCAAATTACTTATCTGCATGTCAATTATATTTATTAGATAATCCACTTTTAAAAAAAGCTTTAACAAAAAAAGACATAAAGAAAAAAATAGTTGGACACTGGGGAACTGTTCCTGCGCAAAATTTTATATATACTCACCTAAATAGAGTAATCAAAAAATACGGTTTAGACATGATTTATGTTTCAGGACCTGGACATGGTGGGAATTTCTTGACAGCAAACACTTATCTCGAAGGCTCATATAGTGAAAAATATCCAAACGTAAGTATGGATGAAGCTGGAATGAAAAAACTATTTAAACAATTTTCGTTTCCTGGAGGAATATCTAGTCATGCAGCTCCTGAAAACCCTGGAAGTATTCATGAGGGTGGAGAACTAGGATATTCATTAGCCCATGCTTACGGTGCTGCCCTAGATAATCCAAATTTAATAGTAGCTTGCGTAGTTGGCGACGGTGAAGCCGAAACAGGACCACTTGCTACATCATGGCATTCAAACAAATTTTTAAATCCAAAAACTGATGGAGCAGTTATTCCAATATTAAATTTAAACGGTTATAAAATTAGTAATCCAACCGTATTTTCAAGAATGGATAATAAAGAACTAGGTAGTTATTTTTATGCATTAGGTTATAAACCTTATTTAGTAGAAGGTGATAATCCTAAAGAAATGCACGTATTAATGGCTAGAACTATGGATATGGTTATAAAAAATATAAAAACAATTCAAAACAAAGTAAGAAATAATGAAGAAATAGAAAAAATATACTGGCCAATGATAATCCTAAAAACGCCAAAAGGTTGGACAGGACCAAAAGAAGTAGATGGAAACAAAGTAGAAGGTACTTTTAGAGCTCATCAAGTCCCTATTTCAATGGAAAAAGAAGAGCACCTAGAACAATTAGAAAAATGGCTTAAAAGCTATAAACCAAAAGAATTATTTAATAATGATGGTTCATTAAAAGAAGAAATCAAAGAAATAATTCCAACAGGAGATAAAAGAATGGGCGCAAGCCCTTACGCTAACGGTGGACTACTATTAAAAGATTTAATCTTACCAGAATATCAAAAATACGCTATAAAAGTAGAAAAACCAGGCGAAACAAAGACAAGTGATATGCTAGAATTAAGTAACTATATCAGAGATATAATCAAATTAAATCCAACCAACTTTAGAACATTCAGCCCAGATGAAGCTATGTCAAATCGTTTATATAACATGTTTGAAGTTACAGATAGAGACTGGCAAAGTGAAATCAAAGATACTGATGAGAACTTAAACAAAGAAGGAAGAATTATGGATTCATATCTTTCAGAACACATGTGTGAAGGATGGTTAGAAGGATATTTATTAACCGGTAGACATGGATTTTTTACAAGTTATGAAGCCTTTATCAGAGTCGTAGATTCGATGGTCGCTCAGCACGCAAAATGGTTAAAAGTATGCAATCAAATATCATGGAGAAGAGATATTGCTTCACTTAATTTACTTTTAACATCAAATGTTTGGCAACAAGATCACAATGGATTTACCCATCAAGATCCAGGATTTTTAGATCATATAGCAAATAAAAAAGCTGATGTTGTTAGAATGTATTTACCACCAGATGCCAACTGTTTAATCTCTTGCTTTGATCACTGTATTAAAAGTAGAAATTATGTAAATGTAATAGTCGCATCAAAACATCCAAGCTATCAGTGGTTAAACATGGAAGAAGCAATCAAACATTGTACCAAAGGTATTGGAATATGGAATTTCGCAAGTAATGATCAAGATAGTGAGCCAGATATAATAATGGCATGCTGCGGAGATTCACCAACGTTAGAAACAATGGCTGCTATTTCAATATTAAATAAAGAATTACCAAATTTAAAAATAAGATGTATCAATATCGTTGATTTAATGAAATTAGAATCACCATCAAAACATCCACATGCTTTAAGTGATGAAGAATATGATTTATTATTCACGAAAGATAAACCAATTATCTTTAACTATCATGGATATCCAACACTAATTCATGAACTTACATATCTAAGACACAATAGAAATATTTCAGTACACGGTTATCTAGAAGAAGGCACCATAACAACACCATTTGATATGCGTGTACAAAATGAAATCGATCGCTATCACTTAGTAGAAGATGTTATCAAACATTTACCAAATCAAGGTAGTAAAGAAATATATTTGATGGAAAAAATGAAAAATCAAATTATTAAGCATAATCAATATATTAGAGAAAATGGCGAAGATATGCCAGAAATTAAAAATTGGAAATGGAATAAATAATCCATTTCCTTTTTACTATATCTAAGAAAAAAATTACCTTGTTTTTTTTTTTTTTTTTTTTGTTTGGGGGTTTTTGGGGATATAGATTTGGACGAAAATAAAAAAAAAAAAACCAAAAAAAAAGGTAAAACATAAAAACATAAGGATATT
>CAMYRF010000159.1 GCA_947296775.1 uncultured Mycoplasmatota bacterium | reverse complement strand
CTTCCAATTTGAGCTAATGCCTGATGTACCAGTAATATTAAGTACACTATTAAATACTGCATATCCTACTACCATTAGTAGTAATACTTCTAATAATGAACCTATAATAATATTTCTTTTCTTAGTTTGGTTCATTTCTTTACTTCTTTTCTATATTTTTATAATGTCTATTATCAAGTATTATACTTTGATTATAAATTATTTTTACTTATTTAACAATTATTTCCCACACTATGCGCCATATCAAAAAAACAAAATAATATTTTTCCTAGATATTTATATTAAAAGACCTACTTACATTTTCCATAAGTAGATCTTTTAATATGTTTAACATCATCCACCATTACATCAAATAAATTATAAATTTTATTTATATCCATATCCCTCACCAAATTCATCCTAACACCATCCTAAAACAATTTCATTAAATTCGACAAAACTAGTTAAAATTAGAACTTCTTTAATTTTACAAATTTTATAGAAAAAATCTTATATTTATAGTATAATTATAATGGTGTTAAAATATGAAATATCCTATAGGGGCGAAAAAAAATACAAATCATTATAATTCTTATGGTAATCGTGGCATGGGTTTAGAAAACGATATTGAAATAAGTAATAATTTTTATTTACAAAACAATATCGCTGTTGTTCATAAAAAACCTACACCAATTACCATTGCTAAAGTAGACTATCCATCAAGATTAGAAGCTATAATCAAAGAAGGCTATTTTAGGACGCCTTCAACTACCGACTATAACGGAATATACAAAGGCAAATATATAGACTTTGAAGCAAAAGAAACTACAAATAAAACATCATTCCCTTTAAGTAATATTCATGATCACCAAATCAAACATCTTGAAATGATACATAATCATGGTGGTATTGGATTTATTATTGTCCGTTTCACAAAATTAAATCATACCTTTTTATTACAATTTGAAAAACTAAAACATTTTTTACAAACAAGTAAACGTAAATCAATCCCACTAGAATATTTTAAAAACTACGGATATATAATCAAGGATAAATATAATCCAAGAGTAGATTACATTGAAATAATTGATAACTTATATTTTAATGGAGGTACTTATGAAGAATAAACTCACAAATATAATTAATAAAATAAAAGGAAAAAGCAAAGATACCAAACCTAGAGTTTCAACAATCGAATCAAAAGAAAACCAAATAGAAAGTAGTGATGATATGCCAAAAGGTAAACCAAAACATAGTAATACAAAAAAAGTCCCAAAAAATAAAAAGAAAATAGGTAAAATCATTTTATTAACCCTGTTATCATTATTTATATTGGGATTACTAGCCGCAATCGCATTTTTCATATATATTGCTGTTAGTGCTGATAAATTCAGCCCTGATAAATTATATACAAAAGAAGCAAGTACTTTATACGATACTGATGGAAAAGCATTCGCACATTTAGGTAGTGAAATGCGTGAAAAAATCAAATATAAAGATACATCAGAAGAATTAGTAAATGCCATTGTCGCAACCGAAGACTCTAGATTCTTCCAACACAATGGATTTGACCTACCACGCTTCTTAAAAGCTTCATTTGGGCAAGTTTTAGGTCAAAATGCAGGTGGTGCCTCAACCCTTACCATGCAAGTTTCTAAAAACCAATTAACCTCAACTGCTTCTAGTGGTTTTGCAGGTATCAAACGTAAATTCACTGATATTTATTCATCTATTTTCCAAATTGAAAGTAACTACACTAAAGAAGAAATATTTGAATTTTATATCAACTCATACTACTTAGGTAGTGGTTCTTACGGTGTACAACAAGCTGCTAAAACATATTTTAATAAAGATGCCAAAGATTTAAACCTTTCAGAAGCCGCAATGATAGCTGGGCTATTCCAATCACCAGTTCAATATGATCCAAACTTACACCCAGATAGAACAGAACAAAGACGCCTGCTAGTTTTAAAACTTATGAAACGTCATGGATATATAACAAACGAAGAATATGAAATAGCAAAAAAAATGACAGTTGATAAAATTGTAATCAAAGGTAATTCAGCTCGTACCGACTCAGCTAAATACCAAGGATTTATTGATACCGTAGCTGAAGATGTTAAAGAAAAAACTGGATACGATCCATATTCATATTCAATGAAAATATATACAACAATGAATAGAGCAAAACAAGATGAACTTAATAAAATTATGAGTGGTGAAGACTTTAAATGGGAAAACGATAAAGTTGATGCTGGAGCTGTTGTTCTAGAAACAAAAACAGGTGCTATTACAGCTGTAGCCGCTGGACGTAATAGTTCAGGCGCTAAAAGTTTCAACAAAGCAACAATGATGAAACAACAAATAGGTTCAACCGCTAAACCATTATTTGATTATGGTCCAGCAATAGAATATTTAGGATGGAATACATATCATCCAATTATCGACGAAAAATATTCATATAGTGATGGAACAGAAATCAACAACTGGGATGGTAAATACAAAGGAATTATTACAATCAGAGATGCCTTAGTAGATTCTCGTAATATACCAGCCTTAAAAACATTCCAAAGCGTTAAAAACTCAGACGTCAAAAACTTTGTAACAAAATTAGGACTATCTCCAGAAGTAGCTTCAAATGGAAAATTACATGAAGCACACGCCATTGGTGGATATACTGGAGAATCTCCATTAACCGTAGCTGCTGCTTATGCTGCATTCGGAAATAGTGGTTACTATATTGAACCACACAGTTTCACAAAAGTAATATTCGATAAAGACGATAAAACATATACACTTGACACTAAAAAGACAAAAGTTATGGGTAAAGATACAGCTTATATGGTAACAGATATGCTAGTTGATACAGCTAAAAATGCTTTAGGTAATTACAGTAATATTAATGGTGCACAATATGCGGCCAAAACAGGTACAACAAACTTTGACGAAAAAACAATGAAAGCACACAGACTATCTAATAATGCTGTAAAAGATTTATGGGTAGCTGGT
>CAMYRF010000158.1 GCA_947296775.1 uncultured Mycoplasmatota bacterium | reverse complement strand
TATAGCATTTATTTCTTGTTGTGCTTCACTAATTTTTGTTGGTTGCAAACACAAAATTTTATGTTTCATCGCAACTTCTTTAACTTTTGTAGGTTTATGTTCACCTTTACGGCCAACTGGTTTATCTGGTTGTGTTACTATCGCTCTAACCTTATAATTAGAAATTAGCCCTTCCAAAACTGGTACACTAAAATCAGGAGTCCCCATGAAAATAATAGTTGGTTCTTTTAAAGCTTTAATCTTATCAAAATCCATACTTACCCTCCTATACTCTACATTACATTTTACCACATTTAAAGCTAAATAACTATAATTTTATTGGATTTAAATCCACTTCTACCATAACTTTACTATTAGACTTATATTTATCATTAATAAAACTAATAGCAGAAAAAATCTCCCTAGTATCCTTAAACTTAATAATAATGCCCATATAATAAACATTATTAATTTTAGGAATATTAGCCGCACTAGGACCTAAAATAATATTATTACTAATTTCTTTACGTAAATAATAAGAAATCTTATCTGCTTCACTCACTACCGTATTATAATCTTTACCACTTATACGAATACTACAAAGATTATAATATGGTGGATATTTTAAAACCTTTCTAATTCTCATTTCTTCTTTATAAAAAGTACCATAATCATGCGTACTTGCACAAACAATACTATAATGATCCATATTAAATCCTTGAATAATAACTTCGCCCTTTTTATCGCCACGGCCAGCCCTACCCGCCACCTGATTCAAAAGTTCAAAAGTTCTTTCCGCACTACGAAAATCCGGAATATTAAGGCTACTATCACCATTAACTACTGCAACTAAAGTTACATTTGGAAAATCAAGACCTTTAGAAATCATTTGCGTTCCAAGTAATACATTATATTTACCATCCCTAAAATCATTAATGATACGTGCATGTGATCCCTTACGACTAGTTGTATCAACATCCATTCTAACCACTTTAGCACATTCAAAAGTCTCATTAATTAATGATTCTAACTTTTCAGTCCCCATACCTAAAGAATTAATATTTTTACTATGACAATCAGGACAAACAAATAATTTACAAGTCTGATAACCACAATAATGACACTTCATACTATTAGAAGTCTTATGATAAGTAAGCGGAATATCACAGTTTGGACATTTGTGAGTAAAACCGCACTCTTTACAAGAAATTACTGTGGAAAAGCCACGGCGATTAAGTAAAACAATTACTTGTTCTCCCTTTTCCAATCGCTCATTCATTTTAGAAATAAATAAAGAAGAAAATACCCTATTACCTTTTTTAAATTCATCTTTCATATTAACCACAGATACATTAGGTAAATTATTATTAACCCTAGTAAGCATTTCTAAAAGTTCATAATTACCAGTAAGGGCTCTTGTATAACTTTCAACACTAGGAGTTGCACTTCCTAAAATAACAGGAATATCATGATATTTAGCTCTCCATATGGCTACATCAATCGCGCTATATTTAGGTAAATTATCCTGTTTATAAGTCGCAGAATGTTCCTCATCAATAATAATAATTCCTAAATTAGTAAATGGAGCAAAAATAGCACTTCTAGCACCAACTACAACCTTAGCATCACCATTTTCAATCTTACGCCACTCATCATATTTTTCACCATTACTAAGACCACTATGTAAAATAGCCACAATAGAACCAAAATGCTTTCTAAAAATATCAACCATTTGCGGTGTTAAACTAATTTCAGGAACTAATAAAATAGCCTCTTTATCATTAGCCAAAACCTCTTCAATCATTTTAATATAAACTAAAGTCTTCCCACTTCCAGTAACCCCATGTAACAAATAAGGCTTAAAAGAAGAAAAAGATACTTTATCTAAAACTTCCTTTTGATTATCAGTAAGCTCATAATCTAATCTTTGTAAATTGATATCTCCATCTAACCGATAAACCTCTTCATTAATTTCTTTAAGATACCCTTTATCAAGTAATGATTTAACAGTATAGGCAGAAATTAAAACAGCATCCTTTTTTAAAACTTTTTCTCCATCTTTAACAAAATTATAAACTTCTTTTTGCTTGTCAGTTTTTAAATCTGATCCATCCTTATTAATAACTAAATAACTAACATATTTTTTATTTACATTAAAACCATTTTTAGCTTTTAAAGCCCTAGGCAGCATAGTCTGATATGCACAAATTAATGGTGATAAAGTTTTCTTACTAATATACTCCCCTAATTTCATCATTTCATTATTTATAACAGGCTTATCATCAATAACTGAAACAATCTCTTTAAGTTCATAATCAAAATCACCCGAATTGTTAATTTTCAAAACAAAGCCTTCAAGTTTTCTTTTACCAAAAGGAACTAAAACTCTCATCCCTACTTCAATACCCATTCCAGAAGGAATTTTATAAGTAAAAGTTTTATCTAAAGACTTAGCCTTGATTTCCACTAAAACTTCTGCATACATCTAATCACCACCTACTCTGTAATTTAATTTTACCAAACAGCTGTTTGCTAGTCAATAGATTAAACAAAAATACTATCCTATAAACCAGATAGTATTTTATATATACAGTTATTGTTTTAAAGTAAAATATCCTGGGGCACTTGCAGTATCTACTCTTGCATATTCTTTATCAACCCTCCATTTATTATAAATTGTGCCATTACCACCAACTAAATTTATATCATTATAAAACATATTAGCTGAATTATTCACATTAACAGTTGTAAATTTATTTGATACATATATAGTTTTAAGTTCTTCACAACAATCAAACATGTGAAACATATCAGTAACACTGTCTGTATCAAAACCACTTAAATCTAGTTCTGTCATTAGTTGACCAGCAAACATAGTATTCATAACAACAACATTACTCGTTTTAAATTTATCACCAAAAATAATTTTTGTTAATGAACTATTCCCCCAGGAACTTAACTCAGTATTCCAAGAAGTAAACATCGCATACATATTCGTCACATAAGCAGTATCAAAA
>CAMYRF010000157.1 GCA_947296775.1 uncultured Mycoplasmatota bacterium | reverse complement strand
ATAGGCAAATAAAATTTATAATGATAACAAGTATAAGTTTATTATTTATATTAACTGTAGGATATGCAGCTTTCAGTACCAATTTAAACATAACAGCTAAAGGAAATATACTAGAAAAAAGTAGAATAATAAAAAAATGGACAAGTGAAAGTAATGAGGATTTTCATAGTGATTTTTATAAGAAAAATATAGTTACAGTTACATTTTTAGATACTAACAGGGTTCCTGATAATGTTGTAGAATCATGGGATGTATCAGCAGCAAAAGATGGTGGTGTTAAAGCCTATGTAACTGAAAGCCATACTGAAACAGGTAAATATGATTTGTTTATAGGTGCAACAAGTGGTGTAATAGCTAATGAGGATAGTAGTAATTTATTCTATAATTTTACTAACGTTATTTCGATTGAATTCAATAACAATTTTGATACAAGTAATGCAATTGATATGGAGCAGATGTTTCGATTATGCACAAGTTTGGTTCAATTAGACTTAAGTAGTTTTAATGTTAGTAATGTAACAAATATGACTGCTATGTTTAATTTTTGGTCGGATGAACAAAAAAAGAATCTTGACTCTTCGTTAACTACCATTATATTTGGGCCAAATTTTAATACAAGTAAGGTTACAAGTATGCACAGTATGTTTGCTGGTGCCAACAAGTTAATAAGTTTAGATTTATCTTCATTTAATACAAGCAATGTTGTGGATACATATCATATGTTTTATTTTTGTACAAATTTAGTTGATTTGGATGTTAGCAATTTTGACACTGTTAATGTGATTAACATGCAAGGTATGTTTCAATCTTGTAATAATATAAAAACATTAAATTTATGTAATTTTAATACAAAAAATGCGGTTAATATGAGTTATGTTTTTTTAGAAACATCAAGCCTTGAAAATGTATACGTTGGCTCAAATTGGACAACTGCAAACGCTTCTAGTAATGGTATATTTACTAATAGTGGTATATCAGGTGTAACAACTGGACAGTGTTAATAATAGAATAGAAAGATTGTTATTTTAGGAAGTGTAATTATTTAAAAAGTATAATTTTTATACTTTTTTTCTTTATATTAAATATAATTTATTGGAGGGATTATATGTATGAATTAATGAAGTTGCCATATCCTTATGATGGACTTGAACCTGATATTGAAAGTGAAATTGTAGATATTCATTATAATAAACATCATAGGGGATATGTTGATAATTTAAATCAAGCTTTGGCTAGAAGTGATTATGATGGAAGATATTCGTTAGATGAAATACCAATTCATATTGAAGAATTTCCACTTCCTGATAGAGGTGATATTTTATATAATGCTGGTGGGGTACTTAATCATAATTTATATTGGAATAGTATGAGTGAAAATAAAAGTAATCCAAGAGGCAATTTGCTTAATAAAATAAATGTTCAATATGGTAATTTTGAAAACTTTAGAAAAGATTTTATAGATAGGGCTAAACATTTAGTTGGTTCTGGTTATACTTTTTTAGTAAGTAATAGTAGAGGAGATTTGACTATTGTAAATATGATTAATCAGGAAACTCCATTTTCTTATAATTTAATACCTTTGTTTACTATTGATTTATGGGAACATGCTTATTACCTACAATATAAAAATGATAGAAATAGTTATATAGAAAATTTTTGGAATAAGGCTAATTTTGATTATGCGAATAGATTATATGAAAATATAGTTGGCTAAACTACGATTATTCGTAGTTTTTTTGCAAAAAAATGAAAGTTTTTTCTATTTCTTGCAGGAATTTAGCTATAAAAAAAATTATATTATAAATGAAGAATAAAATGGGTTTAATTAAAAAAATAAGGTGGTTTTATAATGTGCAAATTAGGTGATATTATAGTAATTGATGAGTATATTGGTGAAGATGGTAAATCTATCCAAAAACATTCATTTATAGTAATTGATGATAATGCAGGTTTTATTGAAGGATTAGAATATGATTTTGTAGCAAATGTTATGTCTAGTTTTAAAAATTTAAAACATAAAACAAAAAAACTTAAGTTTAGAGAAAATGTGGAAATAAGTAATGATGATATAACATCAGATATCAAAATAAATAACAATAGTGGTTATATAAAGGCAGATCAATTAATTTATTTTAATAAAAGTAAAATAAGTTATTATGTTTTAGGAAAATTAAATGATGAGTTACTTGATGAATTAATAAAATTAATTGTATTTTTAAATAAACAAGGTAAATTGCGAAATAATATTAATAATATAAAATTTGCTTCCTTTTCAAAAAAATAATAGGTACTTAAACTTGAACTTTTGTGCTATTTTTAATATAATATTAATAACAAAAATGAGGTGGTTAAAATGTTAAATAAAAAAAAGCCAAGTTTTCCTAAAGATTTTTTTCACCAAGCTAGACCTACAGTTACTAATAAAGAAACTTTTAAAGATGTAATTCCTATTAAGTGGTCTAAGGAAGTTTTAGAGGGAAAAAGAAAAATTACTCTTTATTCGGCAAAAGAAAAATAAATGAAAGATACTACGAGCAATCGTAGTTTTTCTTTGTATAAAATTTGTATTTATTTCCATAATAACTTTGAGGAGGAAGTTTATGGAAAAAACAAAGTATAAAAATTTGGTGACGAAGCATTCACCAAAGGAAGATGTATTTTATAATGCGATAATTGCTTTTATAACTGGTGGAATTATGGGAATAATTGGACAAGGGTTAATTGATTTTTATTCATATTATTTAACTATTCCTACTAAAGAGGCAACTGTTTGTATGTTAGTTACACTTATATTTATGAGTTGTTTACTTACTAGTTTAGGCTTTTTTGATAAGTGGGTTAATTTTGCGAAATGTGGACTTATTATTCCGATAACTGGTTTTGCTCATGCGACTATGAGTGCAGCTTTAGAATATCGTAAAGAAGGATTGGTTACTGGTATTGGAGCAAATATGCTTAAATTATCAGGTGCCGTTGTGATATTTGGTGTGGTAAGTGCTTGGACGTTTAGCTTGATCAGACTTTTAGTG
>CAMYRF010000156.1 GCA_947296775.1 uncultured Mycoplasmatota bacterium | reverse complement strand
GAAAAATGATGTTATTTTAGAACTTATGGAAAAATCTTATGTGGAAACTGGAGCATCATGGCTGTCAGCAATAGAATCAAGGTGTCCTCATTTTCAAGGCAAAGCCTGGAGATACTTTGGAAAAGGATATGCATTTGCTGCATTATGTGATTGGGGAATCTAATGATGGATAAAAATAAGATAAAAATAGTAGAAAACTCTCCTAAGGCAGAAGATTATCTTCATCTTAGGGAGAGTCTTTCTTGGAATACATACTCTTTGTCAGACACAAAAATTGCATTATCAAATAATCTCTACTCTGTTTCTATTTATTACGAGTATGAAATCATTGGTATGGGACGTGTAGTGGGTGACGGTCGTTTATGTTTTTATATCCAAGATATTATGGTCAAACCAGATTATCAACATAAAGGTATAGGTACCTTGATTTTAAATAATATTATAGAGTATTTAAAAAATACTGCTACAAAAGAAGCATATATTGGTTTAATGTCTAAAAAAGGCAAGGAAGAATTTTATGAGAATTTCGGTTTTATAAAAAGGCCTAATGATATTATGGGAAATGGTATGGTCATTCCCCATTTTGAATCAAAGAAATAATAATCATCTTAATCTTCGGTTGTATCTTGATATTGTTGTTGCCAATAGTACTTCCAACATTTTTTGATATTCCATATCATTTTCTTGAAATGCGTAATTAAATGACATACCTTTAGTCAAATGCGGATTGGCAGCGACATCGGTTATATAGTAATTTCCGTTTAAATCTATACGAAAATCTACTCTTCCAAAACCTTCAATTCCCAAAAGTTTCACACACTCAATTGTGCATTTTTCCAAATCGTTAGAAATTTCTGGGAATAATTTTTGAAAATTGTAAAAATCAAAACGAAGTTTTTTTCTAGTTTCATAATCCAAAATAGTATTATTAAGTTGTTTTTCATTGTTTACGGAAATACCAACTGGGAGTACAACTTCGATTATATCTCCATCAATTACTACAGGTACTTCAACCTCATAACCTTCAACAAAAGTTTGGACTAATACTGGTTGATTATATGTGTTCGCTAGTTCCTTTATAAAAGCATCTTTTTCAGGTTTATAATTGAAAATATTTTTATTATTTAATCCAATGCTACTTGTTTCCCCATTTAATTTTGATATTACCTTCTCCCCTAATTCAGGCCTTTTATTAAGGAACCAACCACTAGTAGGATAGTACAAATATTCTTTAGTAACTGGAAAATCATTTGCCTGTAAAATTGAATCACAATGATATTTATTTCTAGTTAGACTAACAATATAAGCGTTGCTGTTTGTATGCCATAAACCATTTTGATCACAAAATGCGGGTATCAATGATTTCCTACCAACCGCTGTTCCTTTTTGTGCTGTATTAATAACGATAATTTGTTTATCATCGTTTTTGTAGAAATCATTTGTTATACAGTCTTTGATGAAATCGTTTTCATCAAAATAACTACTTACTTCGAAACCACAATTACGCAATGTTTTGATTATTAATTCATATTGATTAAGTGTAAGAAATTCTGAAATTACAGATGTACCATTATAATCTTTAAAACCTGTCGTTTTCTCTCGCACATTTGCAACAAGTATTATATGATACTTGTCCTTATTTTTGATTTCAATTTCTCTAATTCTTTTGATTTCGTTTAACATAAATACCGCTCCTTTAAATTGATTTAAATGTTGTACATGACATCAAATAAACAAGGTATAACAAACAGTTATCCTGCATTCGATCTATTAAGTAAAGTGTTAACAACATATTAAAAGCGTCAGAAACATAAGGCTTCTGACGCTTTTGTATATATAAATTTTATTAAATGAGGCGTTGCTAATAATATTTTGAGTTTTCAGATATAATGAGAAAAATCGATAAGAAATGTGTTGTAAATGGTAAAAATTATGATATAATTAAATTGAAAATATGTCACATTACAAACATAAAAGAAGTTTTATTAAATTTTCTATATAAATTTTACTATTACTTCAATCCTTTATAAATATAAGTTAAAATGGTGTTATATGAGCGAACCAAAGAAACAACATTATGTACCACAAACATATTTAAAAAATTTTGCTACGGGGAAGAAAAATAATAGCTTGTATGTTTTTTCTGCAAGTCCACGAAAGATTTATTCATCCCAAGTGGAAGATACCGCAACGGAAAGAAATTTTTATACGGTGGAAAGATCAAAAAATAAATATATTTGGGAAAACACATATGCTCAATATATTGAACCTACTTTTGGTGCATTACTTAAGCAGATCCGAAAATACTGTGAAAATGCCCTTGTGCAAAGCAATTCTACAGTCATTTCCAAGGAACAAAAAGAATTATTGTCTAAAAACATTGTTATTCAAATGTTAAGAGGAAAACAAACACGCAAATATGAAAGAAATTTGTATGATGAATTACTTCCGTCAGTTTTTGGTGATGCTAAAGACCGTTTTCCAGGGTTGGATGAACATATGCTTGAAAAATCATTCAAAAAATTTAGCACGGACGATAATTATTTTAAAGAAATTTCTATGCGAGCAAATTTTAATAAAGAAAGTATAATTAAATTTTCGAATGTGTTACTGCAGTATTCTTTTGTCTTTTATAGAATCACGGGGAGTACTCCGTTTGTTACGAGTGACAATCCAGTTATATTGATTAACTCAATTACTCAAAATGCAACTCCATTTGTTAATGGACTAAGTAAAAATACAACTATTGTATATTTTCCAATTTCTCCATGCCTGCTTCTTAGTGCATTCCATCCTGAGTTTGGTTTTGGTGCTTTAAATAGCAGAAATTGTACTTTAGAAATTTTAGATGATTGCAAAGAAAAGGAGTTTATAGATACTTATAATAAAAAGCAATTTGAACAATGTTATAATTATTTGTATTCTCAATCTAAGGCTGTTCTAGAAAAAATAATAACCTAAAAATCAAAAAACACTAAGGAAATAATGATGAAAAATATTAAAATTGTAATTATAGTTACATGTATCATTACAGTAGCACTAACCCTATTATTGCCTTTTCTTATAGATATAC
>CAMYRF010000155.1 GCA_947296775.1 uncultured Mycoplasmatota bacterium | reverse complement strand
ACTTACGATATTTAAGTAATAAATCATCTTCCTTATAGAAAGTATATCCACCAAACAATTCATCCGCACCTTCACCAGATAAAACAACCTTAACATGTTTACTAGCTAAATCAGATAAGAAATATAAAGGTACAGCCGATAAATTAGCAGTAGGTTCATCCGCATAATATTGGACCTTATCAATAACATCAAAAAAATCATCAGAATCAATTAACTCATTAATGTTTTCAATATGAAGCATATCAGATAAATCCTTCGCAAAAGGAACCTCATTAAAATTCTTATAATCAAATCCAACAGAAAAAGTCTTATCAGGTTTCAAATAAGAAACAACATAAGAAGAATCAATCCCACCAGATAAATAAGAACCAATCTCAACATCACTAATCATATGAGTATCAATAGAAGAGGTGATAGTATCATCAATCTTTTTAACCAAACTATCAAAATCTTCACTTTTCGCATCAAATACAATTTGATAATACTTCTTAGTAAAAAACTCATTAGATTCTAAATTATATTTAAAATAATGACCTGGTAATAATTTATAAACCCCCTTAAAGAAAGTCTCCTCTAAAACAGAAGTTTGAAAAGTTAAATAAGGTTTTAAAGAATCTTTGTTAACTTCTTTAATAAAATCAGAATTATATAAGAAACTCTTAATCTCAGAACCATACATAAAAGTATTATTCATATTACAGTAATAAAAAGGTTTTTGACCAAAATGATCACGTGCTCCAAATAATTCTTTTTTATTTTTATCCCAAATTACAAAACCAAACATTCCGCGTAACTTACTTAAAATGTTTTCACCATACTCTTCATAACCATGTAGAATAACTTCAGTATCCGCATTAGTTTTAAAAATATGCCCCTTACTAATCAAATCTTCCTTAATAGATTTAAAATTATAAATTTCACCATTAAAAGTAATAACCATACTATCATCTTCATTACTCATAGGTTGTCTACCACCTTTTAAATCA
This sequence comes from uncultured Mycoplasmatota bacterium, assembly GCA_947296775.1. Taxonomy (GTDB): domain Bacteria; phylum Bacillota_I; class Bacilli_A; order RF39; family UBA660; genus Coprosoma. Next base: position 2,105 of record CAMYRF010000155.1, on the reverse strand, counting down.
ATAATAGATAAACGGCGAAATCCCATCGCAATATCAGAATCAATATAATAGTTTTCATCATCAGGACCTCTATGACTAATCGCATCAGTCATTTTTTTAATTTCTTCCTTCTTCTTTTCCTTTTTATTTACATATCCACAAAAACCACACATAAAAATTTTCCTTTCTAATATTTCCAGTACCCATTTTTATAATCTTTAAAATATCTAAAATGTTTTCTTACCAAAAACAAAATACGTTTAAAAGGCATATCCTTTTTATAAATAATAGGATTAACAACCTTGCCAGCCTTATATAATTCCATAGCCTTTTTCTTAAACTCTTCATTAACAACATATTTTTTAATAATACGTTTAGGAACATAAGTTAGTAATACCTCTTTATCAGCAAGTACAAAATCCTTTTCCTTGCCATAAACTAAATCATCAACAACTAATTTAACTAAATTATAACCAGCCGCCGTAACATAATAACTGCATCTACCTTGACGAGCATTAATCTCTAAAATTTTATATTTTCCATCACGACTATCATACTTAATATCAAGTTCAGCAAGACCTTTAAAATTAATTTTTTCCATAAATTCCTTAAAGCCCATAATAACATCTTTGTCATAGCCATTAGTACTAAAACCATTAATTAGAAGGGCCGCATTACCAACCATTTTAGCCGTATGTTCTTGAAGTCCAATCTGCGCAAAAGCAAACAACTCACATTTTCCCTTAGATGAACAATATACCACGCCATCAAATAAAGCACTATCATCACCAGGTATATATTCTTGGATAATTAACTTACCCTTATAAGAACTTTTTCTAAAACAATCTATAGTATAATTAACTTCATCCATATTATTAAGTTTATATATTTTTTTCTTACCCTCAAAATTAATATGATTAAAATCAATAACATCATTAGGCTTAATAATAATAGGGAAGTCAAAATCAATTTCAAGTTCATCATTTAAATCATAAATAATTGTCTTAGGTAAAAATCCAGAATCTTTATATTTTTCATAAAATAAATCCTTCATCATTAAAGACTCTAAAAAATCTAAATCCACATAGTTAAAAACAATACGAGAATCTAATTTATCCTTATTAGTAACTAAACCCCTCGCATAAGTTTCATTAGAACTAATGCAAACTATTTTTTTTGCATCAATATCCTTTACAAATTCATTTAAAGCCAAAGGAAATTTATCTATATCCCATAATCTATTATCGTATTTAGCATCTATAATATTAGAGTGATTAACAAAACTCATAGGCGTATTAGAAATAACTTTTACCTTACGGCCATAAGCCTCATAAGCACACCTAGCCATATAATAAGCATTCGCATCACTACCTAAAATAACTACTTCAAAATCCATATTATCAAATCCTTCTAGTATTTAATTTCAGTAAAATTATCATTTTCTTTATAAACACGTGGAACTCTATTAGTAACAGAAGTAAATAACTGATAAGCACTTACTCCAAGTTCCTTACATCTTTTAGAAATATCATCATAAATAATAACTTCATCATGTAACTTAATTGAATCATCAATTTTAACTATAGCCATATCCATACAAATATCACCGACAATTGGATATTCTTTATCATTTATTTTAACCATAAGACCTTCATTTTTCTTTGAAAGGCCATCAGCGTATCCAATAGGCATTATCCCAATTAAAATATCTTTATCAGCTACATAATTAGCTCCATAACTGATATATTCTCCAGCTTTAACTTTTTTAATACACATAATCTCAGAATGTAAGCTAAAAGCCGTTTTTAAATCTAAATCATTACTAAGTTTAACAGGACTAATTCCATGTTTTTTAATATAATGATTTCTTTTAATCAGTCTAAGGCCAGTAGGTTCATTCATTTTCTGAGCAAGTCCAAACATAATAATACCAAGTCTAACCCCATTAACAAATGAAGGCATTTCATGTTGAACCATAGTTAAAGAACGACCTAAATGAACAATAGGTATTTTAGATAAATCAATTAAACTAGTAATTTCTTTAAAATTGTTAAGCCCATCATCCCAGTGTTTGTCCCACATTCCACTAGTCGCAAAATGAGTATAAATACCCTCAAGAACTATAG
>CAMYRF010000154.1 GCA_947296775.1 uncultured Mycoplasmatota bacterium | reverse complement strand
AATTAATTCCGCCTTCAATTAAACTGTTTACACAAAAGTCACCATGCCCATAAGCATTAGCCTTTACAACCCCAATATAATATTTATAAGGATATTTACTAACAATGTCCTTTACATTATTTTTCAAAACGTCACAATCTATTAAAGCATAAGTCTTTCTATACATAGTTATCACCTTTAATAATTATATAATATTTTACATATTAAAGCAAACGTTAAATACTTTACAATTAAATGTCAAATAGATAAGTGTCAAGAGGTAGTGTAAAATAAATTAAAATTTAACATTGTCATTTTAATGGAGTTGTGATATAATACAAAGCAGGTGATTGGAAATATGATCGAAACTATTAAGACTACGCTTAATACAAATGAAAATATTACAGACGAAGTAAAAGAAAACTTATTAGAGTTAATAACTATCTTTAATAATAACTTTAAAGACATCGACTTAGCTAATCTTAATGAACGACTTAAAACTCTAATCATAAAAAGGGAAAGTATGTTTTTAGTAAAACTTCCATGTAAATATAATCCATATACAAATGAGTTATTAATAAACTTAGGATTATTTGAAAATTGTGATGCCAAGCACTGGCTTATGCATGCACTTTTAGGAATGATAACAGCCAAAGAAAACTATTATGGATTTAACAATGAAGAAAACACTTTAGTCGCACTTAATGAAGGTTATACCGAAATTATTACTAACAACTTAGTTGGTGATGTTGAAAATAATTTCTTTACAGATGAAATTATTATGACTAATTTAATAAGCAAAGCAATTGGTGAAGACACAATGTATAATGCTTATTTTAATAATGATTCAAAAAGTATAGTAAGGGCAATGATTGAAGCGGAGGGTAAGTAGTATGGAAAAAATACAAAAATTTATTGATGATTTAAATAATGATTTAGAGAATAGAAAAAGAGGCTTACCAACAAATCCATTTGAAAAACAAAAATCATTCGCTAGGCTATATCCAAGTGTAGCTGCTAAACATACAGAATATTTTTGTCTTAATGAAAACTATTATCCAGAAAATACTAGAAATACAATTGATGTTCAAAATATAGAAGTTGCTAGAATGGAAATAGAAGAAATAAAAAATGCGAATACATATAAGCAAGATATGTCAATGCAAAAAGCTGCTTAATTAAAGATATCTATAAAGATATCTTTTTATATAGTCATAAAAAATCACTTGAAAAATAAAATAATTATGTTATAATTGATTTAGTCATTTAAAAGCCATGACCAAAGAGTAGTACTAAAAGTAATTATTTCAAAGAGAGTTAGAGTAGGTGAAAGCTAACAAATAATCTTTTACGAATTCACTTTGGTAGCTGTATATGCAAAGATATACCGGTAAGCGCGTTATAGTTTTTAAGGTAAGTTATACTTACAAATTAAGGTGGTACCACGTAAATCACGTCCTTATACAGGATGTGATTTTTTTATTAAGGAGGGATAAAAATGGAAAACATTTTAGAAGAGTTAAAAAATGACTTAAACGAAATAAAAAAAGAACATGACTTAAATGAAATCAAAACAAAATATCTAGGAAAAAAAGGAAGAATAACAGAACTTTCTTCACAAATTAAAGATTTACCAAATGAAGAAAAGAAAACCTTTGGAGCAAATCTAAATAAATTAAAAACAGAGGCTACTAATTTATTAGAAACTAAAAAGGAAGAAATAGAAACAGAAATTTTAAATAAAAAATTAGAAGAAGAAAGTATCGACATTAGTCTTCCTAGTACTAAAATACCAATGGGTGCACCAAACATTGTGGAAAAAATAGTAGAAGAAGTAGAAGAATTATTAATGTCTATGGGATACGATGTAGTTGATGGACCAGAAATAGAAAAAGATGAGTATAACTTCGAAATGCTTAATTTACCAAAAGGACACCCAGCCAGAGATGCACAAGACACATTCTACATCGAAGGTGAAGAATTACTACTTAGAAGCCAAACCTCACCAGTTCAAGTTAGAACCATGCTAGAAGGAAAAGGCGAAAAACCAATTAGAATGATTTGTCCAGGCAAAACATATAGAAGAGATGATGATGATGCAACACATTCACATCAATTCATGCAAATAGAAGGGTTATTAATCGATAAAAACGTAAGTTTATCAGATTTAAAAGGAACATTTGATGTAATTGCTAAACATCTATTTGGAGAAGATTGTAAAACAAGATTTAGACCATCATATTATCCATTTACAGAGCCATCAGTAGAAACAGATATTAGTTGCCATAGTTGTAAAGGAAAAGGATGTAATATTTGTAAAAACACAGGTTGGATAACAGTATCAGGAGCAGGAATGGTTCATCCAAATGTACTTAAGAATTGTGGATATGATCCAAAAGAGTGGCAAGGATTCGCTTTCGGTTTTGGTGCTGAAAGACTAGCAATGCTTAAATATGGAATAGATGATTTAAGAGCCTTTTATATGACAGATATAAGAGAAACTAAAAACTTCGATAGGAAGGAGGCAGAATAATGATTAATTTAGAATGGGTAAAAGATTATATAGATATTGAAGATGAAGATTTAGAAGAATTAGCCGTAAAAATAACAAAAGCCGGAATCAATATCGAAAAAGTTATAACAAATAAAATAAACAACCTTGTAGTAGGAGAAGTAGTAGAGTGTGAAATGCACCCAGATTCTGACCACTTACATGTTTGTAAAGTAAATATAGGCACAGAAACTACCCAAATAGTATGTGGCGCTCCAAACGTAAGAAAAGGACTAAAAGTTATCGTTGCCCTTCCAGGTGCAGTACTTCCAGGAGATTTTGAAATCAAAAAAAGCAAAATCAGAGGTGAAGAATCAAATGGTATGATATGCGCACTTTATGAACTAGGTTTAGAAGAAAAAACACAGGAAGCATATGATAGAGGAATTGAAGAATTACCTGAAGATGCCCCAGTCGGTATGGAAGCTTTAAAATACTTAAAACTAGATGATACATTATATGAACTAGATATTCATAAACATCGTAATAACGATTGTTATTATCACATTGGATTTGCTTATGAAATCGCTTGTATTTTAAACAAAAAAGTAACACTACCAGAAGCACCATTTAAAGAAAT
>CAMYRF010000153.1 GCA_947296775.1 uncultured Mycoplasmatota bacterium | reverse complement strand
TATTTGTCAAAAAAAGACAAATAAGTAAATTTTTTACCTATTTGTCAACAGTCTGCAACCCATTTTTATGGGTTTTATACTCTTTTTTTAGTTCCTCATACACTTTAGTTCCATCGCCAAATATTATAGGAACTGCGCTATCATACATCTGTTCAAAATAATTTTTTTCCATTTAATACTTATTTTCTGCTACTTATTTTTTATCGCAAATTGATTTAATACTTTCTTTCTTAAACGAAATGCCATAAAAATAAAGAATATACCTATGCAAATCAAAGGAACACTAATGGCATAATTTGTCCATTTTAAATCTTTTATATCACTTACAAACACAAAAACCGCATACAAAATAAGAGCCATTCCTATCAAATTCAATCGTAATAACCTTTTCATCATTTCTTTACCAGCATTAGTCTTCTTATATAAATCTACCAACTTTTTCTTTTCATAAGGTTTCATTCGATCATATTTTGTTTTTAACATACTACATCCCTCTTACAAAGATTATAACATAACTCCTCTTAAAACTTTAAAAAAATTTCTTTTCTCTTTCCCATACGATATAATAAGAATAGAAAAGAGGTAGAAAATGAATTTAAACAATATAAAAATATATAAGAATATTCATATGATAGGCATAGGTGGTGTAAGTATGAGTGGGATTGCAGAACTGTTAACAGATAACCATATTAAAGTTACTGGAAGTGATGCAAAAGAAAGTGACAACACACGCCACTTAAAAGAATTAGGACTAAATATTCATATTGGTTCTAATAAAGAAATGATAAAAAATGCTAATCTTATCGTCTACACTGCTGCCATTCCAAAAACAGATACTGAATATTGCTATGCTAAAGAATTAAACAAAAAAATGATGGAACGAAGCGAATTTTTAGGAGAGATAACAAAATGTTTTAAAGAATGCATAGCCATTAGTGGAACACATGGAAAAACAACGACTACTTCCATGATTTCTCTGGTATTCTTAAAAGCAAATTTAGACCCTACTATTGAAGTCGGAGCATACTTAAAACCAATCAAAGGAAACAACAAAACTGGTCACAGTGAATATTTTATATTAGAATCTTGTGAATATGTAGATTCATTCTTAAAATTTCACCCGCATACAGAAATCATTTTAAATATTGATAATGATCACCTTGATTACTTCAAAACACTTGAGAATATAAAAAAATCCTTTCTAGAATTTACAAACAAATTAAATGAAACAGGAACTATTATTGCCAATATAGATGATGAAAACACAAAAGAAATTTTAGAAAAAGTAAAACATAAAACAATCACTTATGGAATTAAAAACAATAATGCTCATTTTCAGGCCAAAAATATAATAGTAAACTCTTATGGCTATCCTACATTTGATTGTTATAAAAATCAAAAATATTATGATACTTACTCTTTAAACGTTCATGGAACTCATAATATCTTAAATGCTTTGGCTGCTATTGCAACAAGCGATTTATATACTATTTCAAAAAATTTTATAAAAGAAGGATTACAAAGTTTCACTGGCGCCAAACGCCGATTTGAATACATTGGAAACTATAATGGAATACCTGTATTTGATGATTACGCTCACCACCCTACCGAAATCAAAACTACATTAAAAAGTAGCAAAGAAATTCCGCATAATAAAACTTGGGCTATCTTTGAACCGCATACTTATGCTAGAACAAAAAATCATTTGAATGAATTTGCGAGTGTTCTAAAAGAATTTGATTATATCATTTTAGCAGATATCTATGCCGCACGTGAAACAAATACATACAACATTTCTCCCCTAGATCTTTTAGACAAAATAAAATTGGAAAATAAAAATTGTATTTACATAAATCGTTATGAAAAAATAATTACTTATATAAAAGAAAATGTTCAAGAAGGAGATATTATTATCACTATCGGCGCGGGAACTATTAATCAAATTGGATATGATTTAATTAAGAACTAACAAGAATTTTAACTCTATTCTTGTTTTTTTATAGAAAATATATACAACTTTTTTCTTTTTTGTGCTATAATGAAAAATATAAAAAGAAATGTCTCCTTAGCTCAGTTGGTAGAGCAACTGACTCTTAATCAGTGGGTCCAGGGTTCGAATCCCTGAGGGGACACCATTTGATATTTATCCCTATTTTAGGGATTTTTTACATTTTTATTACATTCTAAATAAATTCAAAACATTGCATATCAGTGCAATTTCGGTGCAAATTTTTTTGAAAATCAATTTTTGACAAAAATGTATTTATATGTTACTATGAATATGTCAAGGAAACTTGCATAAAATAAAAAAGGAAACATTCAGTTTTCGCAAGTTGAATGTCTACCTAAATTACTTTAGTTTGACATTTAATCTATGAAGATTAGATGTCATTTCTTTATTACCATAATCAAAAAGATTAGGAGTAGTAAAATGAGAAGATAAAAACATTTAAGTAAAACTAGTCGATATTCTAATTTAGTTAGAATATATCGGATTTTTATACATATCTTAAATTATTTGTATTTTTGAAAAACAAACTCTTAATCAATGGGGCTAGGGTTCGAATCCCTAACAGCCCACCATTGGAATTTAATTTTCTAGTAATTTTAACTAGACCCTAGAGGTAGGTATACCAACATATCTATCTTTTTTGTTTTATAAGGAGCGATTTATGAAAAGAATTTTATTAATTGATGGACATAATTTATTATTCCGAATGTTTTATGGTATACCCTCTTCAATAAAAGATGAAAATGGAAAAGAAATAAAAGGAGTAATTGGTTTTATAGGGAGTTTAAAAAAATTTTGTAGAGAATTAAATCCCTACTCTATAATTGTTATTTTTGATAGTGAAACAAGTAAAACTACCAATCTAAATTATGATAAAAACTATAAAGCCAATCGAAAAGACTATACCAATATTTCAGAAAATGAAAATCCATTCTCACAATTGCCTTATATAAAACAAGCCTTACAATATCTAGAAATTCCTTATTTTGAAGTTGAAAATAATGAAGCAGATGACTATATCGCTTCTATTATAAAAACGAAAGCCAAAAATAATATGGAATTTATCATCATATCTACAGATACAGACTTTTTCCAATTAATTGACACAA
>CAMYRF010000152.1 GCA_947296775.1 uncultured Mycoplasmatota bacterium | reverse complement strand
ACGCTGCATTTTGTAAGTCTAATAAATGTTGGTTTCCAGCTGCTGTTGTTGTGTTATATTCTGTTGGATTTGTTCTTGTTAAGTTTGCTAATGCTCTTTGAATATCATTATTTAACATGTTCATATTGGCACCAATTAGTGATTGAGCATATGCTTTTAAATTATTTTTGCTTGTTGTGTTTCCATTGTTATAATCTGCAAACTGGAAGTTATTATTTTTAGATATTAAGTCTGCAAATCTTTGTAAATCTTGTTCACTTAATTGTATTTGTTGTGAACTTCCTTGTGCATTTGGATCTGGATTAAATAATGCTTTTCCTACCTTATATCCTTCCATTCCTGCATGGAAAGCATTAGCTGGTGTATTAGCACCTAATTCGAATCCAAATGTTGCTGCTCCAATACCTGCAGCTCCTGTTGTTCCTATTACTTTCTTTCCTAAATTTAATACTTTTGATCCAGTTTGACTGTTTGACATTCTCTGATATGCTTGACCAACTTTTGTATTTCCAACTTTTTGTTGAATATTTTGTCCAAATTTTGTTTTTCCAACTGCTTTGCTTCCTGCTGATGCTGCTGATGTTGCTGCTTTTCCTATTTCTTTTACTATTCCCATTGCAGCTAATGTTTCTCCAAGACTTTCTGCTTGTTTTAGTCCAAATATGTTTTTTACTATTTTTTCTGCTGTCCATATAAAAGACATACACATTATTGACAAAAACATTTTTGCCAATGATGGACCTGTACTTAATAAATCTAATGTTGTTGATACAAATACTAAATATATAACTACATGAAATGGTTGAATTAAGACATTAAACATAAATTCTCTCATCCATGTATTTAATGCTTGTGCTTGGCCATCTTTCATTTTATCCATTGAATAAGTTATTGTTATTAGTGGTGCTATTATTATTAAAAATCCTACTGTTAGCATACGTTTTATGTAAGAGAATAAGAATGCTGTTGTCATACCTAATAATGTAAAATAAACTATAAAAGCTGCCCATGATTTTGTAGCTCCACCTGATACTATGTCCCAAGTTAATTGTGTTACTACACCATTTCCTATTGTTACCCTATTTGCTTGTCCTAGCATTCCTACTAGTGCATTGTTGGCTTCTAAAGTAAATAGTATTATATATCCTAAAAAGAATAATAATGCAAAACTCATTGCCCAATCTGTTAACATTTTTTTATATTTTGCTTGATCTGAAGCAACTGTTGATATTGCCATTCTGATTCCTACATATATTAAAACTACTAGCAAAATTATTGTTGCTAATATTTGTAGTATGTAATACCATGTTGCAATGTTAGTTCTTATTACATTTACAACACTTCCTCCACTTCCTAAATTGAAAAAGTTTATATCTGTTAATCCGACTCTATTAAAGAATATATCATCAGGAGTTATAAATCCTTGAATTGTACTTCCTTCTAAGCTTGCTATTCCTGTAAGTAACCCTTGCAAAGCCATACCTATTAATAATAAAGGTATTTGGATTACTTTACTTATTATTCCTACTACTCCGTCAATAAACCATCCTACTCCACCAAATATTCCTGCTAGTAAGTTATTTTCTTCTTCATTATCTAATGATTCTACTGTTGTTCCCGCTGGCACAGCAGTTGTTGCATTTGATATGGTTGCACATAGCATATTTGTAATTGTTAGGACTACTATTATTATCAATAATAGTTTTTGTAACTTCTTTTTCATTCCTATTCTCCTAATTTGTATTTTTATCGCTTTATGGCTTATATAATTTGTTAGCTGGCATATATGATGACATTGAGTGAATTGATGACATTTTTCTCATTCCTAATATATTCTTTACTATTTTTTCTGCTCTTGATAGGGTAGCAAAGAATAATACTGCTAATAGTGGCGCAGCTGCAAATATTTGATTTGCTGTTACTATAAATACTAGGTATATAGCTGCATGTAATGGTTGTAATGCGGCATTTACGCAATATTCTCTAAACCATTGTGCAAATATTTTTGATTTTCCACCTTTTCCAGATATTTTTGTTTTATTTATTGAATATGTTGCTGCCATAATTGGTGATATTACTATTAAAAATCCCATTGATAGTAATCTGTTTATATATAGTAAGAAAAATTTTATTTGATAGAATGTTAATACTAAATACATAAGTACTGTTGCAACATATGACCATCCTGATGTTATTTTTAATAAATTAATTGCTTGCCATAAGATGCTTTGTTCGAATCCGTTTATTAATTACATTATCTTTTACAACACATAGTAATTCTACAAATCCACTACATAGAAGATTTATAAAGCCTATGATGTATGGTAATGCAAATATTAGTACCATGCCGACTAGCCAATCTTTTAACATTTCTTTATATTTGGCAATGGCTGATGCAACTGTTGATACTGCCATTTTTATTCCGATATATATTAAAACTAATAAGTTAATTAGTACACCTAATACACTTAGTGTATAATACCATGCTGCTACAGAATTTTTTATTGCTTTATTGGCATCATTTTTTATTTCAGAATTTGATGTAAAATAATCTGCATTAAATAGGTCTAAGCTTCCGAATACTGTATCTTCTATTGTATACCAGTTTACTAAAATATTTCCCCATGTAGATATATCAAGTAGAGTATGATTTGTTACTGCCGTACCATCACTATTTATAAATAAATCTGATCCTCTGGCTGTCATTGTCATTAATGCTGATATCATAAGTACTGGTCCCATTATAAGTGCTCCAACAGCTGAAGCTAACCCTGCTCCTAATGAAAATGATTCTCTTATTTCTCTAGTTTTTCTTCCTGCATTTGTACTTATATCTGCTTTTCCATCATCTTTTAGCTTACTAAATGATGAGTCAGAATAGTCCATATCTTCCATTGTTTGTGTATTGATATCATATTCTATATCGGTAGCATATATGAAATTAGGTATTATTGTAGTACATAATAATACAAATATTATTGCTCCTATGAGTTTGTTTTTCATATATTCTCCTTTTATTAGTTTTCTGATTGTAATGTAGCTAATTTGTTCATATTTGTTTCTATAAATTCAAACTCTTTCTTAGTTGGTTGTATTGCTATAATAGCTGTATCTTCACCAACTTTTAATAG
>CAMYRF010000151.1 GCA_947296775.1 uncultured Mycoplasmatota bacterium | reverse complement strand
AAGAAACGCAGTAATTATGCTTTATCATTTTCTAAAATGACTTTCCCGCATCAATTGTTTAGAGTTGTTTTACTTGAACAAATTTATCGTAGTTTTAAAATAAATAATAATGAAAATTATCATAAGTGAATATTTTTTGATAAATCTACCCACTATTAGATAGGAGGGTAGATTTTTTTATGAAAAAAACGATTATTTTATTATTATTTATATGTGGTTTTTATTTTGTTATTTCTGATGTACTGGCTAAAAATATAGAGATTCCAGAAGAGGCGATTCGAATTAGGGTGGTTCCTAATAGCAATTCTGAATTTGATCAGGAAATTAAAGGTAAAGTTCGTGATAAATTAGAAACATCTATGTATAATTTACTTAAAAATACTAAAAATAGTGATGATGCTAGAAAGAAGATCGAAGATAATTTAGAAAATATTAAAGCTGGTGTTGGAGATGTTTTGGAAAGAGAAAAGTATGAGAAGAATTATGAGGTTAATTTTGGGTTAAATTATTTTCCTGAAAAAGAATATAAAGGTGTTAAATATGAGGAAGGGTATTATGAATCTTTATTAGTTACTTTGGGTGAGGGTAAGGGTGATAATTGGTGGGGTGTATTATTTCCTCCTTTATGTTTAATTGAAGCTGAGGAAAGTACTGATGTGGAATATAAGTCTTTAGTTAAAGAACTTATTGATAAATATTTATAGTAATAATAGTGTTTTCTTATAATAAGATTTTATAGGAGGCATTCTTATGGAATTATTATTGGTATTGATGGTTGCGGTTAGTTTAAGTATGGATGCTTTTTCGTTATCCTTGGCTTATGGGACTTTAGGCATTCCTAGAAAACAAGTAGTGCTTTTGGCTGTAATTGTTGGATGTTTTCACTTTTTTATGCCAATAATTGGGATGCTTATAGGGATAAGTGTTTTGAATGTAATAGGAATTAATCCTGATATAATTGTTTTTATGGTTTTGTTTGTGATTGGTGTTCAAATGATTTTTGAATCTTTTAGCAAAAAAGATGAATTAAAAATTATGAAAACCATTGAACTTTTCTTATTTGCATTTGCGGTTAGTGTTGATAGCTTTTCAGTTGGTTTAACTTTGACAAATATTAGTGATAATTATATATTTTCGTCACTTATATTTGCTTTGTGCAGTATGTTTTTCACTTTTTCTGGCTTGTTATTAGGTAATAAAATTAAAAAATCAGTAGGGAAAATTTCGACAATAATTGGTGGTTTAGTTTTGATTATAATTGGGGTGTTTTTTGCGTTTTAATGTAAAGCAATTGTCTAGTAGAATTGTTTTTTTTATGAATTTTATTAAAATTTTGAAGTATAAAAATTTTACTTTATAAGTAAAGTCTTATTAGTCGACAATGTTTTTTCTTTGAAAAGTATATTCATTAGTGTATAATAAAGTTAGTTTTAACAATTTTAGCGATTGAATGTCATAAGTTAATATAGAATGAGAGTGATGATATGGAAGTTTTAAAAATAATAGGTGGTAAAAAACTTAGTGGTACTATTGAAATTGGCGGTGCTAAAAATAGTGCGGTTGCGCTAGTGCCTGCGGCTATTTTATCTGATAGAGTTGCTATAAAGAATGTTCCTAATATTTCTGATATTGAATCTTTGGAAATTATTTTAAATTATTTAGGTGCTTCTTTTACTAAAAATGGTGATGAACTTACTATTGAATCTTTGACTATGGAAAATAAACCAATTACTTTAGAATATTCTAAAATGCTTAGAGCTTCTTCTTATTTTATGGGGGCTTTACTTGGAAAATATAAACACGCTGAAATGTATTTTCCTGGGGGATGTTCTATTGGTGAAAGACCTATCGATTTACATTTATCTGGTTTTGAAGCCTTGGGGGCAACTGTAACTAATGATGGGGATAAATATATTATTGATGCTGATAAATTGATTGGTGCGGATATTAAACTTAAATTTGCTAGTGTGGGGGCAACTATTAATATCTTACTTGCTTCTGTTTTGGCTGAGGGAAAAACGACAATTAAAAATGCGGCTAGAGAGCCTGAAGTTGGAAACGTTATCGATTTATTAAATGATATGGGCGCTAAAATTAGTGGTAAAGATAGTGATTTACTAGTGGTTGAAGGTGTAGAAAGCTTGAGTGGTGGAAGTGTTAAAGTTATTCCTGATAGAATTGAGGCGGGCACTTATATAATTGCTGGTGTAATGAATGGGGATAATTTAAAAATAAATAATGTTATTCCTTCTCATTTTTCTAGTTTAACTGATAAACTTTTAGAGATGGGCGCAGATATTAAAATTTTTGATGATTACGTAGTAACTAATAAAGTTGATAATTTAAAACCTATTAAGATTGTTACTGAAGTATATCCAGGTTTTCCTACTGATTTGCAGCAACCAATAACTTCTCTACTTACTTTAGCTGATGGAACTAGTATTGTTAAAGAACTTATTTATGAAAATAGATTTCAAAATGTTCCTTATTTAATTCAAATGGGTGCAGATATTGAGGTTAATGGAAGAGAACTTAAGATAAATGGACCTGCTAAATTATTAGGTTGTGAGGTTATTACAACTGACTTAAGAGCTGGCGCTGCTCTGATTTTGGCGGCGTTGAGTGCAGAAGGCGAGACAACAATTAAAGAAATCAAACATGTATTAAGAGGTTATGAAAACATTATTAATAAGCTTACTAAAGTTGGTGGTGAAATTTCTTTAGAAGACGTATAAAAAATTTTTTTCATAATATAATTAAAGTAGATCTGTTATCTACTTTTTTGTTAGAGGTGAATTATGAAGAAATTATTAATTTTTGGGCTTATTGTTTTATCTGTTTTTTTGATTTATTTATGTAATATGGATAAAAAGGTTTATTATTTAGCATTGGGCGATTCTTTAGCTAGTGGTGATGGGGCTTATGGCAAGAAAATTAAAGGATATTCTGATTATGTTACTGATTATTTAAAACAAAGGAATTTATTAGAAACTTATGTTGATGAATTTGCTCGTAGTGGATATAGAACGACTGATTTGATTAATTCTATTACTGATAATAAAAAGGTGTCTATTAATAAAAAACAAGTTACTTTACAAAATGCGCTTATTAAGGCTGATTTAGTTACTGTTTCTATC
>CAMYRF010000150.1 GCA_947296775.1 uncultured Mycoplasmatota bacterium | reverse complement strand
AAATATAGCCAATTAGAAACTTCTGCATCAATCAAAATACCACCAAAGAATAAACGAATTAAGAATCCAGAAACTAATATAACAACATCAAGTAAAACAACATTTTTAAGACCCTTGCTGTATAAAATATTAATTATTATATAAAGTAAAGGTAAAAGTAAAGCATATAAATTACTTTTAAGAAAAATAAGTAAACCAATTAATAATAAACAGCAAAATAGCAAAGAAAAAATCACCACATAAGCACATTTAACAGAAATCGCACCAGAAGCTAGAGGCCTATTTTTTTTCGTTTCATGCAAACGATCTTTCTCAATATCAGATAAATCATTAAAAACGTAAATAATTGAAGATATTAAACAAAATAAAACAAATCCAACTATACAACTTAAAGTTTTATCAAAATCTTTATAAAACCCACTAAAAAACAAAGGTAAAAATATTAATAAATTTTTAACATAATGTTTTACCCTAATTAATTTCAAATATTCTTTAACATTACTCATGTAAATCACCTTACTATCAATTACTCATATATTATACAATGATTTGTAATATAATTCAATATACTCTGCCCTGTGTTTCTATCATAATGAAGACCATCCTTACTTTTAAATTCTAATTCGTGATAAGAATCACATATCTTAAAATTAGATTCATTTAAATTTTCAACATCATCAAACATAGTAGCATTAAATTTTTCTATAAATTCACTAGTGGCCTTCAAAGATGGAAAATATTTTCTCACAATATTATCATTAATCGGATTAACAGATAAAAAATAAAATGCAACTTCAGGATACTCATTAACCAATTCCTTATAATAATCAAAATAATTACTAACAATTTCAGATACATCTGTATTAGTATAAAAGTCATTAACACCTAAATTAAATACAACATGACATTTACTATCATCACATTCGTTTAAATTTGTTTTCAAGCGTTTTAAAGCATTTGTTTCAAGCCACTCAATCTCTGCCCCACTCTTAGCAATAAAAGCAAAATTTGAAGGAATATCAAACTTGCCATGTTTACCATCAATAATAAATTCCATTCTAGAATCACCAACAACAATAACTTTATTCACGCCATATTTTTTAATCTCTTTTTTTTCTATCAATTGATTTTCAATATTACGTTTCAAAGACACCTTGCAAGTACACCCCTCGTAATTATTAGAAATAAAAGTGTTGAATATTATTATTAACAAAAACAGTAAAAACATAAACATTATAATAGATAAAAAAATTTTTTGTAAAACAAAATTGCCTTTTCTATTAAATTTACCATTCATAAGTATCGTAGCGCACAATAAACACATGAATATTACGACATAACAAAAAATATCCAAATATCTTGAATGTTCAATAAAAAAAAGCAAATTATTATCGCATATCATTGATATCATACAACCACCACTAAAATATATTATCATATTTAAGACAAAAATTCAAAAAAACATTACTTTTAATAATTATTGTAAACAAAATAAAACAAATCTATTTAAAAAACCATAAAAATATATTATAATTGTTATAGGGTTGAGTACACAATACAAAGTACTAAAATTCAGGGGGAGTATATTTATGAAAAAAGAAAGACAATCTAATTATGAACTAATGCGTATAATATCCATGCTATTTATAGTAATTTATCATATCATTTTTCATGGTAAACTTTTAGATAATACTAGCGGCAGCATACATTTAATTTTGCTTTTAATATTATGTATAAGTTTAGTCCATGTTAATTCATTTATTTTAGTAAGTGGCTATTTTCAATATGATAAAAAATTTTCCATCAAAAGTTTCTTTCACAATCTAAATTCAGCGTGGTTTTATAAAGTAGTTATCGCTACTATTTTACTAATAACAGGAATCTATGGTTTAACCAAAATACAATATTTAAACGCTTTAAACCCAATTTATTTAGCTGGATACTGGTTTGTCGCTTGTTATTTAATATTATATATCCTAAGTCCATTTTTAAATTTATTAATCAAAAATATGGATCAAAAAACACATAGAAACTTAATTATCATTTCAATTCTTTGTTTTACTATATTTCCATTCCTATCTGAGCATTATTTAGGTCCAAACGATGGATTTACTGTAATACAATTTATAATCCTTTATTTCATAGGAGCATATTTTGCTAAATACCCTATTCAAAATAATATCCATTTTAAAAATTATTCAAAAAATAAAATTCAAACTTTATTATTTATAGGTTTCTTTGGATTCGCATTTATAAATTTTATTTTCTACTGTTTTGGAATAACACTAGAAAATTTCCAAACACCAATCGAAACTTATATAGGGAATCAAATAACAAATAATGCATTACACTATAACTGTCTCTTTGTTCTAGCACAGTCAATATGTTATTTCTTATGGTTTGGAACTTTAAATATAAAAAGCAAAATAATTAATTTTATCAGCCCATTAATTTTTGGAGTATACTTAATCCATGATAATCCATACATACAAGTAATGTTATATAAATGGCTAAAAATAGATACTGGTGCCCACGTTACAAGCCCTACTATTTTCGTAAAAATACTTGTTATAGCAATAGCTATATTTATCATATGTGCATTCATAGAATTCATCAGACAAAAAACATTTAACTTTATAAAAAAACGAAATTCTTATAAAAAGTTAACTAATAAATTTTATAATTATATTCAAAATTACTAAAAAAATGAAACTAACTAAACTAGTTTCATTTTTTATTATAAAATATTAATCAAAGATATCATATCCTAAATCTAAATCAACATTGCCACTTATCCCATTAACACTTCCTTTAGAAGTAAATTGCCAATACTGATAAGGAGTCGTATTATAAAAATCATAACTAGGAGAAGCAACAAAATTTTTCGCCTGTTCAAAACTCATACCACTTGCATAAGGGTATTGAGCAAGCCATATAGCATAATTTTTACTTATTTCAGGTGCATCTAAATAAGTAGTTAACCAAACTTTATTCGCATATACACCGCACGGATATTTATTATCCTCTATTTTTTTACAAAAAGTATTTGCCATAGCAGTTAATGTATTTTTACCTTTAATAGGGTCAATACCTTCGCTTTCCATATCAATAAATACTTGTGTACCCAAATTTGGTTTATAGCCCGATACACCTATACTA
>CAMYRF010000149.1 GCA_947296775.1 uncultured Mycoplasmatota bacterium | reverse complement strand
GTTGTTATTTTAGGTATCTATGTTTTTAAGCCAAATAAAACACCAGAATTAGAAAAAATAGTAACAAAGCAAAATAACAGTAAATTAATACAAGATAAAACAGTTGATAATATATTAATTTCTAATATTTCATTAACTAATAAAAACAAAAAAACAGTTTTTAGCGCAAAAATAACAAACCTAACAGCAAATGAACAAAATTATCAAAATCTTCAAATAATAATAAAAGACAAAAATCAAAAAACAATCGCAACTTTAATAGGTTATTTTGGAGGTAAATTAAACCCAGAAGAAACAAAAATAATAACCGCAGAAACAAACATTAATTTAGAAAAAACTAATAAAATTGATTTTGAATTAAATTAATAACCTAATAATACAAACAAGGCATTCTAAAAAAAGATTACCTTGTTTTTTTGATAAAATGTATATGGTAAAATAGAGTATGAAAAGAAAATAATAAACAAACAAAATTTATAATATTTACTAGTATAAGCTCGCTATACGGAAGCAAAACATCAAACTCGTCCGAAACAAAAACAAGCTGTTAAAAAAAAATCTATTCACTAATTAGGATAGACTCTTTTTTTAATATTTTAGTTTTAGTATTCAAAACGTTTTCAATCACCAAATAATTCTCTTCACTAACTTTAAAAGAATAAATTATATTTTCATCAAATCTCTTAGTGACTAAAACATCCTTAAGTAAATAATCAATTAACTTAACATTATCGTAATCAAATTGGATTTTTATATTAAATCCATACACTAAAGATACAATGTCCGCTTTATTAACTGATTCACTAGCGCTGTTACTATAAGCACGAACAAGACCACCAGCCCCAAGTTTAATCCCGCCAAAATATCTAACAACAAGACAAAGTACATTAGTTAAATCATTGCTTTGTAAAACATTTAAAATAGGCATTCCTGCCGTTCCAGAAGGTTCTCCATCATCAAAACATTTACAGTATCCACCAACAACATAAGCAAAACAATAATGAGTTGCATCCTTATAAATTTCTTTGTATTTATTTAAAATATCATTAACTTCATCTTTAGAATTAATGTTAACTAAAATAGTTATAAATCTAGATTTATTAATAACAATTTCATTAATAACCTCATTTTTAATCGATTTCATAAGTATCAGCCTCTAAAGCAATTATACAAAACCCCAAAAGAAAAAGCAAGACAATCGTAACCTTACTTCTTTTTCACCTTTATTTTACATTCACTCTTTTTCTGATTTACCAAAAATCCACGTTCCTCAGCAATATCACAAAATAAAAGAATAATTTCATCATCACTTAAATCAGCATCTATAATTTCTTTTTCTAATTTTGCAATCATTTTAACACGCTGCCATTCTCCAATAAAATCATCCCACATAATCAAACCTCCTATATTATATATATCATTATATCACATAGTTTCACCAAATTAAAAAAAATCAATCTAATATAATAGGGTGATACTATGGCACAAATATTAGGCTTTATATATATGGTATTCTTAATGATGAGTAATTTTGGCAAAAACACAAAACAAATATTATTCATGCAAACAATATCTTTTTTCTTCAAAACCATACATTACTATCTTTTAGGTGGAATTTCAGGTTTTCTAACCAGTTTAATATCGATGATTAGAAATTTAATATTTTACAAAATAAAACAAAGTAAAATATGGGTAGTGGTTTTTATAATAATATATCTAATAATAGGCATTATAACTTTAAAATCAATTTATACATTACTGCCAGTCCTAGCCACAATAACATATACTTTAATAATAAATTATGATAATCCTAAATACTTAAGATACGGCATGATTATCACCAGCATTTCTTGGCTAATATACAATATATACATCATTTCATGTAGCGGTATTATATTACAATCAGCGACACTAATAACAAACATAATCGCCATTATAAAACTTGATAAAAAGAAAGATATACCTTATAATATAAACAAAGAGAGGTGAGAAAGTATGATTCAAGAAAAACTAAATCTAGTTCCACACTTACCAGGGTGTTACTTAATGAAAAACGAAATAGGAACAATCATATACGTTGGTAAAGCAAAAGATCTTAAAAATAGGTTAAACTCATACTTTCATTCATCACACACCGGAAAAACAGCTAAATTAGTAAGCGAAATAAGAGATTTTGAATACATAGTCGTTGGAAGTGAAACCGAGTCATTAATATTAGAATTAAATCTTATAAAAAAACATGACCCTAAATATAATATACTACTTAGAGACGATAAAACCTATCCATACATCGAACTTACAAGCGAAAAAGTTCCAAGATTAAACATCGTTAGAAACCTCCATAAAAAGAAAAATAAAACTAGACTTTTTGGGCCATATCCAAATGCAAATGCCGCTAGAAAAACCGTAAATCTTTTAAACAGAATATATCCCTTAAGAAAATGTACAACCTACAATAAAAGGCCATGCCTTTATTTTCATATAGGCCAGTGTTTAGGTTATTGTACAAACAAAGTCGATGAAATCAAAATAAAAGAAATGGAAAAAGATATCATCAAGTTTTTAAAAGGTGACCATACACTAGTTACAAATAAAATAAAAAAAGAAATCGAAATATACAGCCAAGATATGCAATATGAAAAAGCCTTAGAATTAAAAGAATTGTTAGATTATATTAACATAACTCTAACAAAACAAAAAGTTGAAATAAACGATGAATTAGATAGAGACATCTTTGGGTATTATACCGATAAAAACTACCTAAGTATTTTCACATTCTTCATAAGATCTTCAAAAATTCATAGGCATCACCACACAATAATACCATTAATTGATACCGTAAATGAAGAATTAACCAGGTATATAGCAAAATTTTATGAAAATAATCTTCTTCCAAAAGAAGTATTAGTACCCAACATAGTAGACGAAAAATTATTAGAAGATTATCTTAAAATCAAAGTAAAAAAACCAGAAAAAGGAATCAAAAAGAAATTAATAGATATGGCCAACGACAACGCCAAAAGAGAACTAGAACAAAAAATAATATTACTACTTAAAAACGAAGAAAAAGTAACCAAGGCCAACGAAGACCTAAGAAAAATACTAAATATGCCCAAACTAGAACGAATAGAAATATTTGATAATGCACACCTGTTCGGAACATACAACGT
>CAMYRF010000148.1 GCA_947296775.1 uncultured Mycoplasmatota bacterium | reverse complement strand
AGCGGCAACTCACCGCTATGTAACAGCTGGGGTTGCGATTCGATATCAAGAATTAAAACAGGATAGTATTGACATTTTGCCACTAGATATCGCGTTGGCAAGTAATGATTATAAGTGGTTCGAGCATTTGCCTAAAGAGATTGAAGACAAAATAAAACACAAAATTTATTATGGTCACTTACTTGATCACGTTATGCACCAGGATTATATTCTAAAACCTGGCGTCGATGCGCATGAACTTAAAAAAGAAATGCTTAAAATTTTGGATGAGCGTCACGCTGTTTATCCAGCCGAACACAATGTTGGGCATCTATATTTGGCAGCACCGGCCTTAATCAAGCACTATAAGAAAAATGATCCAACTAATAGTTTCAACCCTGGCGTTGGTAAACAAACAATGTCTAAATATTGGGGCGAATACTAGAATAAAAAGTTTGTTAAAAAATAACCGTTATCGTCATTTGTCGATTCTGTAGTGACCCCTACTGATTGTTCTTAAAACAGTAACCAAATATTTAAAGATATACTTTAAAAAAACTTTTTTAAAAATTTTTAAAAAAGTTTTTTATTGTTTTTTATATGATAAAATATAGCTATTAAAAGATTTAATAAAATTAAATTGAAAGTTTTTTTAAAAATTTTTAAAAAAATTTTATAGAAAAAGAAAGGATATTTTTTAAATGGAGAAAAGTTATTCTGATTTTGCAAAAGAACTGGGAGTTAGTAAACAAAAGTTAAATTATTACGTCAATGATGAAAATAAAGAAAAAATTTTTATTAAAAAAGGCGACAAAAATTATGTTACCGAATTTGGACAAGAATACCTTTATAAAAAGACTAAAGATAAAAATGAAAAAAAAGAAAGCGAAAAAAAAGAAAAAAATTTTGAGGTATTTTTTGATAGCATAAAAGAAAAAGATAAGCAGATTGACAAACTTCACCAATTATTAGACCAGCAACAAAGACTTTCCTTACAGGATAAAAAACTTTTGGAAGAATATAAAACAGAATTAAGTAACTTAAAAGCTCTTAAAATGCCAGAAGAAGAATTAAATATAGGAATCGAGCAACTTAAAAAAGAACTCGAAAAGGCAAATGATGAGATAGACCAAAATCAAGCGAAACTTGCTGAAAAGGACAAACAAATTGAGAAAGACGAAAAAATAAACAAAGAATGGTCTGAAAGTAACAAAGAACTGGAAAAAGAAAACGAAAGCTTAAAAATGGAACTTCAAAAAGTTCAATCTAAAAAATGGTTTCAATTTTGGAAATAGAAAAAGGAAGAAATTTTATAAATGAAACATGTTGATAATGCACTAAGAAAAACTTTATTCATTCTTTTAGGCTTAATCTCTTTATTTTGGCTTTTTTGGACGTTCAAATATTTATTTACTGACAACTTGCGTAGCACAAGATATATTTTTTTGTTTGTCACTATTCTTTTAGTGTTGCTTATATTTTTTTTAAATAAAAAATTTAAAGACTTATTATTTAAGACTTTTAAATTTATTTATGGACATAAGTATTGGTTTATTGGTATTCTTTTTATTTTACAAGTAGTTATATCATTATTTTCTCAGGCTTTAGCACAAGGAGATTCTGCTGTCCTTTATACTGTTGGTACTAATATACCTGATACGAAACAAACAATTCTAAAATACTTTTCTATCTATCCCAATAATTTTTTTATTCTAATTATAATCAAGATTATAAATAGCATTGTTACCCCTAAATACCTTATATTGTCATTTTCTATACTGAATGCTTTATTAATAGACAGTGGAATTATCTTATTAACTTCTATCGGTAAATATCTTAAAGGAGAAAAGTTAGCGCAAATTGTATTTATAGAATCATTTTTTTTGATTGGTCTACAACCTCAATTCCTTTATTTTTATACTGACCCAATTACCTTTTTCTTCACAAGTTTACTTTGTTTTTTAGTTGTAAAATATACTTATAAGAAATATTTAATTTGGTGGTTTGTTATTGGTCTAATTTTTAGTATTGCTTATAAAATTAGAGTACCTGTCGTTATTTATCTTATAGCATTAATCATTGTTGTTATATATCAATTGGTCTTTTCGCCTGAAAAAATAAAAAAAAGAAAATTAGTCAATAAAACTGTCGTTTTGTTTAGTGGAATACTAATAACAATCATCGGAATTAATTATTATGCTCATCATCAAAAAATAACAGAATATGATACAAAATATAGCAGGAATTTTATGTATTTCATTGATTTAGGACTAACAGATACAGGAGCAAACCATTCTCAATTACCTACTGAAATTCTAATTCCAGAAAAAAATGGAAAAATTCAAACAAGAACACAACTAGAATCTAAACTAAACAAAGATATAAAAAACAGAATTAAAAACTATGGTATATTAGGTCTTATTAAACATCAAAATACAAAATTTAAGTATTTTGTTCAAGACGGTACTCTTGGTTGGACAACCGAGGCTGTGTTAGTAGAAAGTAATGTTGTAAAAACAAAATTTACTGAATCAACAATTGGTCATAAAATAAGAGATATTATTTATGTTCATAGACCGTATTACCCCAAATATGCGATATACATGCAAATAAGTTGGATTTTTGTTGTGCTAGGACTAGTCCTTTACTTTAAAAAATATAAAAAAGTTACCTATACTGAATTAGTTTTTCAACTTGTTTTATTAGGAGGGATTCTATTCTTATCATTATTTGAAGCAGGAAGAAGTCGGTATCTAATACAATTTTTACCAGCCATTATACTATTATCATCAATAGGTTATTTTAAAATGAATAGCTCCAAAAGCTCATAATTTAAGTTTTAAGCACGATCAACCCTTAATCGGATAAATTTTATAACTCACTCATTTAAACAGGATCTAACGTTCAAAAAATGCTATTCTCGTGTCTTTTATCCGAAAAGCCCTTCCTGCGTTAGTTCTTTCAGAAAATAATGTTCTCTTTTTTAATCGAGGAGTACAAGCGGAGCGACAAAAGCAAACAGGGGATCTTGAACTTGTCGCTCACTTTTGCTATACTAAAGCCCTTAAACATAAGTAAAAGCACTAATTTAGCGCTTTTTTTGTTGATTTTTTGGAAAACTTTGCAACAGAACCGTTTAACCTTAGATATTTGGTTACGAAAGAAACGGGATATGCAAGCAGCCTATGTTTTCTTA
>CAMYRF010000147.1 GCA_947296775.1 uncultured Mycoplasmatota bacterium | reverse complement strand
ATGATTATTATCATGAATACCAATATCCCACTTGCCATTTACTATTACATAGTAAAAAAATTCAGATATATCATAATATTAGCCTTTATTATCTTTGCGTTATTAACATTTTCTTTTCTAGGAGGGCTAACCGCATTAATCAATATAACATTAATTATCTTAATAACATGTATACTTAATATGACAACCCCGCCTACAGAAATAGTTTACGGTTTAGAAAGAGTATTAAAACCACTACAAAAATTAAAAATCAAAACAAATAAACTAGCGCTAAATATAAGTGTAGGATTAAGATTTATTCCAGAATTAATAGATGAAGAAAATAAAATTTTAAAAGCCGAAGCTAGTAGAGGATTAGATTACCGAACCTCAATAAAAAACAAATTTAAAGCCATAAAAAACATGATAAAACCAGCCATAAAAGGCACAATAGAAAAACAAAAAGAACTAAAACAAATTGTGGAATTAAGACTATTTAGTATCGAGAAAGAAAGAACAAATTACCGCATAAATAAATGGACATTTTTTGATACATACATGCTATTTGTCCATATCGCAGTATTAATTATAATTATAATAAGAGGAGTGATACAATGAGATATTTCATGACATTTTCATATGATGGATCAAGATATAAAGGGTATCAAAAGCAACCAAAAGTAAAAACTGTTCAAGGTGAAATAGAAAAAGCCCTAAAAACAATTAATGGTGATAAAAAAGTAACAATCCATGCATCAGGTAGAACCGATGCTGGAGTACATGCTTACAACCAAAAAGCTCATTTTGATTTAGAAATGAAACACATCACCCCAGAAAAACTAAAAGATGGATTAAACAGTCTTCTTCCAAAAGATATCTACATAAAAGATATGACCATAGTTGAAGACGATTTCCATGCTAGATTCAATGTAAAAGCTAAAGAATACATTTACATTATCAATATGGGAGAATATAATCCAATCGAAAAAGACTACATATATCAATATAATAAAAAACTAGATGTTGTAGAAATCGAAAGAGCTCTTAAATATTTAGAAGGAACACATAACTTCAAATCTTTCACTAAAGCCGATGAAGAAAAAGAAGATTACACAAGAACCATCGTAAAAACAAATCTAATTAGAGATATGAAAAATGTAAATAAAATAACTGTATCGTTCCTAGGAACCGGATTTTTAAGATACCAAGTTAGAAACATGATGGGAACCCTTATCGAAATAGGAGAAGGCAAAAGAAAAAGTGAAGATATAATTGATATTTTAAAACAACAAGATAGAAGAAAAGCTGGAAAAACAGCCGCTGCAGAAGGGTTATATTTGAAAGATGTTCTATATTAATAAATTAAAACCAATAAAACTAAAAGATAGTAATAAAAACGCCGAAAAAACATATAATTTTATTGACTTTTAGTTTTTTTTTTAGTACAATTAGTAACGGTACATTAAATTTATCCCACATAAGTAAGTCCTGGGAAAACTTACTAATGTAAAGGAGAAAGGAAAAGTTTATGAAAACATACATGCAAAGAAAAGAAGATGTAGTTAGAGATTGGTATGTTATCGACGCTGAAGGAGAAAATTTAGGTCGTCTAGCTACAAAAGTTGCTTCTATTTTAAGAGGTAAACATAAACCTACATACACACCACACGTTGATGGTGGAGACTATGTAATTATCGTTAACGCTGGTAAAGTTAATTTAACTGGTAATAAGTTAAATGATAAAATCTATTATAATCATAGTAGATATACTGGCGGTTTAAGAGAAAGAACAGCAAAAGAAATGATCGAAAAATATCCAGTAGAAATGATTGAAAGAGCTGTTAAAGGAATGCTTCCAAAAGGAAGACTAGGTAGACAAATGTATAAAAAATTATTTGTATATGCAGAAGGAGATCATCCACATAGTGCTCAAAAGCCAAAAGCACTAAAGATGGACTAGGAGGGTTTAAATGGCAGAAAAAAGAGAATTTACCGGAACAGGTAGAAGAAAAGCTTCAGTTGCAAGAGTTAAATTAGTAGCTCCAGGAACTGGAAAAGTAACAATCAATGGTAGAGATGTTAGAGAATTTATGCCATATGAAACTAATGTTATGGATTTAATGCAACCATTAGTTGCTACAAATAATGAAAATACATTTGACGTTATCGCTAATGTTAACGGTGGCGGATTTACTGGACAAACAGGAGCTATCAGACATGGTATTACAAGAGCTTTATTAGAATATGATAAAGCTAATGAAGAAAATGAAGATAGCTATAGAAAAATCTTAAAAAGAGCTGGATTCATCACAAGAGACCCAAGAGTTAAAGAAAGAAAGAAACCTGGGCTTAAAGCTGCTCGTAGAGCACCTCAATTCTCAAAACGTTAATTATATATTTGGGACAAAACATTGGAAATCTCCAATGTTTTTTTGAAAATATATTCTATAATCTTAAAAAGAAGGCGAACAGACGGAAAAGCAATAGTAATAGATGAAAAAGGATCCGTATTAATAAAAAAAGATAAAACATTGGAAAAATTCCAATGTTTTTATTACCAAAAAGTGTAAAAATTGATGTAAACCATATAAAAAGGCAAAAAAATCTATTGAATAAAAAAACCAAACTACATATAATTATTAATATAAAGGAAGAATACCTGAAAATGGTTCGGGGCTGGGCTAGATAATTAGTGTCAATTCATTAATTGAAACTTTCAGGGTTCGAAGAGTCTAAAACTCTTCCTTTTTATTTGCCTAAAAATCAATAATAAGTTATAATTAATAACAGGTGATTTATTATGCTAAAAGTAAGTAATGAATGGAAAGATTATGAATGTATTGATGCTGGAAATGGAGAAAAGTTAGAACGTTGGGGAAAAGTAATTCTAAGAAGACCAGATCCACAAGCAATGTGGGAGACAACTCAAGATAAATATTGGACAAAAGTAGATGGGCACTACCACCGCTCAGATAAAGGTGGTGGATATTGGGACTTTAAAACAAAACTTCCAGAATTTTGGACAGTAACTTATAAAGATCTAACATTTAAAGTAACACCAACTAACTTCAAACATACAGGTTTGTTCCCAGAACAAGCTACAAATTGGGATTTCATGATGAATAAAATAAAAAACGCAGGTAGACCTATAAAAGTTTTAAACCTATTCGCCTATACTGGAGGCGCCACTATGGCATGCGCT
>CAMYRF010000146.1 GCA_947296775.1 uncultured Mycoplasmatota bacterium | reverse complement strand
CATGTAGCTTATCCATATCTACAAAAGGGGTATCTGGTTTTTCATAAATTAAATATTCATATTCAAATTGTCCTTTTTTATTTTTAACTTTATTTATTATTAAATAATTGTTATCTTGTAATTCTTTTAATATGTTTCGAATTGCCTTTATATTTTCTTTACTAATAGATACTAAGCCATTTATTGAATAATCCCAGTCATCAGGTAAACTTAACATAAATGATAATAGCCCTTTTGCTTTATATGATAATCTTTTATCTCTTAAGTGATAATTAGACATGACCGTATAATTATCGTTCTTTTCTATTCTAAATACTGACATTTAAATTTATACCTCCCTTATTTTGCCCTTAAAGTATTCGCAAATAAAGGGAATAAGGTATAGCAAATAGCAAATTGCTTTTTGCGAGGCCTTATTTTATAAGGGGCTTTTTTGAAGACTTATTTTTGAAATTTTATCCTGTCTTCCCGACCATTGTAAAAATAACCGTTGATAATTCAACGGTTTTTATGTGCATAATATAATTGTGTACAAAATACTGCAACAGCTTGGCCCCTTATCTTAATAAATATTTATAACCAGCTTATGAATACATGTAAATTTGTTAAAGATTAAATTTGTTGGCAACAAATTGGCAGCAAATTATATTTTGTAGTATATTGTTTCTATATCGTCTTCATTAATATCAAAGCTTGTCCCATGATCATGTATTTGCCCTAATTTTGGTCCTTTATTAAAAACATTAATTTTAAAGGTAACTTTTATTATTCCTTTTTCAATTGCTTTTATAAAATCTTCAAAGCTTTTTAATATGTAAAAGTTATAGTTGGTATATTTATAGTATACATAAGGAAATTCATATTTTCTTTGTGTTTTTACTAAACACATATATTTAAGTTTTCTATAAAGTTTTTCTTTTAGTAGTTCAAATGACCATGAACTTTTATCATCTATTAATGTACCACTATACTTATCATGAACATGCAAAACAACTTTTTTATTTTGCCAATCAACATGAATTATCATATGATATTTATTACCCATTGATGTATATTTTTTTCCACATATCGTAGTATTGAAAACTTTGAATTCAGGGTATTTTGTATGTGGATATCCATATTGTTTATGAATTCTTTTGATTTCATATAAATAACTATCAGGTGCAGCACTAAAAAGAGTAATATTTGATAGAGCTCCAGTTTTCTTGGTTTTAAGTTCTATGTCTTTAAAATCTGGTATTTCGAAATCGCTACTATTAATATTTAATTCTTTTTCTAGGGTTGTTCCTATTCCACAATTTCCATTATTTTGTGCTTGTATCCAGCCTTTATTTTTAACTTTTTCTAATGCTATGATTAAATCATTTAAATGTTCCATGTTTTTCCTCCTTCCTGTTAGGTTTTGCCCCTCATTTATATCATACGGTTTTTATAGAACTAAACCCTTCTTTTTTCTCAAAAAAAATAAAACTTTTTTAAACACATATATTTAAGTAATGCTTTAAAAATGCATTTAAATATGATAAACTATTATTAATATGAAAGGATGATTTAATATGAAATGGTTATTTCTTGTAATTGCTATTGTAATAATTTTAATAGTTATTTTATATAATTATTTGGTTAGATTAAATATTAGATGTAAAAATGCATGGTCACAAATTGATAATCAGTTAAAACGAAGGGCTGATTTAATTCCAAATTTAGTTGAAGTAACTAAGGGATATGCTTCATATGAAAGCAAGGTTTTAGCTGATGTTGTTAATGCTAGAAATCAAGCTAATACAATGAGTGATAAAGCTAAGAATAGTGAGAAAGTTAGTGAACAATTAAATAAATTACTTATGTTGTCAGAAAATTATCCTGATTTAAAGGCTAATGAAATTTTTAAAAATCTTCAAATAGAGTTAACAGGAACTGAAGATAAGATTGCTTTTGCAAGACAATTTTATAACGATACAGTTCAGCACTATAATACAGCTATTACTGTTTTCCCAAATAATATAATGGCTAAAATGATGAATTATACTGAGAAAGAATATTTTAAAGTTAATGATGATGAACGTGAAGTTGTAAAGGTGGAATTATAAAATGATTTTAAGAGATGTTAGACGTAATAAAATTAAAACAGGCTTAATCATTACTTTATTTTTTGTTTTTATTACTTTGCTAGTTTATTTTTTATCTTTATTCTTATTTGATAGTGTGTATATTGCAGCTTTAATTGGTATTATTTTTGCGAGCGTATCTGCATTTGTTTCTTATTATAATTCTGATAAAATGATATTACATATTAATGGCGCTAGAGAAGCTACGCGTGAAGAATTTTTACAATTAAATGTTTCTTTAGAGGCGTTATGTATTAGCGCTGGTCTTCCTTTACCTAGATTATATGTAATGGATACTCCTGCGCTTAATGCTTTCGCAACTGGTAGAAATCCAGAACATGCAGTTGTTTGTGTTACTACAGGACTTTTAAATAAATTAGATAAGTATGAACTTGAAGGTGTACTGGCACATGAACTTTCACATATTAAAAACTATGATATTTTAGTATCGACAATTGCAATAGTTATGGTTGGGTTCGTTTCTATCATATCTGATATTTTTTCTAGAAGTTTAATTTATGGTAGTAGTCGTGATAATGATAATAAAGCTGGGGCAGTATTAATGTTAATTGGGCTAGTATTTATTATATTATCACCTATATTTGCAACTTTACTGAAACTTGCGATTTCTCGTAATCGTGAATATTTGGCTGATGCGAGCGCTGTTCAAATTGCCCGTAATAAGGAAGGCCTTATTAATGCTCTTCAAAAGTTAGAAACTGAAAATGAGCCGATTGAGGTTAATAAAGCTACAGAGTCTTTGTTTATTGTAAACCCTTTAAAAGGAAAAGAAAAAGATTCTTTATGGAGCACACACCCTAGTACTTCTAATCGTATTGAAAGATTACAAAAAATTCAGTAATAAAAGTTGATTTTAACAAAATCAATTTTTTTAATGTTTTTAAAAGTGAAAATTAGGTGATATACTGGATAAAATAAATAAAATATGTTATTATTATATTGGAAAGAGGTAATGATATGAACGAAAATAAACGTTTACTTATGATATTTGGTATTGTTATCGCAGTTGTTGCTGTAATTTTACTTATTAGTTTTTGGCCAAAGCCAGATAAAAGCTTTGCTTGTGGTGTTAAGGCTGATGG
>CAMYRF010000145.1 GCA_947296775.1 uncultured Mycoplasmatota bacterium | reverse complement strand
GATATCCACTTAGATGGAGAAGGAACAAACACAAATCCATATAGAATAGTTTCAGAATAAAAATATAAACAAGATATATAAGTTATTACCTTGTTTTTTAATACATAAAAGTTAAACTTGACAAAGATAAAAAAATAGTGTAAATTATATAGCAAGCCGAAGAAAGGGAAGATTATTATGAAATTATTTCAAACAAACAATCGCAGACGCTTAAGTTAGTACTTGTCGGAAACGAAAAAATTCGTGGATGCAAGTACTGTTTGTGTTGCTTGTATCTGCGATAGGAAATAATTTTATATTAATAAAATAAGCCTATGCATATACAAGCATAGGCTTTTAAAATGAAAAAAAGGAGGATAATATGAAAAGTAAACAAAAGGAAATATTAGAAACATTAAAATATTTAATGAATTGCCCAGGAATTTCTAAAGACACAAAAACCACAAATAAACTATTAGATGAAATAAAACAAAGTATACCAAATAATTTATATACAAAAAAATATGAATTTGATGGTTTCGGATCTTTAGTTATCTCAAACACTAAGGAAGAAGACTTTGATATCGTCTTTTGTACCCATATAGACGTTGTACCATGTGAAGAATATAAATACACAGAAGATGACGAAAATGTTTATGGACGTGGTTCAATTGATATGAAAGGTCAGGTAGCTGTTTGTTTAACATTATTTAAAGAATTACAGACAGATAAAAAGGTAGCTTTATTTATAACAAGTGATGAAGAAATTGCTGGTAACTGTGCGAAAAACTTAGTTGATATTTATCCAAATATTAAACTAGCTATAATTCCTGATGGTGGAAAAGATTTTAATTTAATAGAGGAAGAAAAAGGGCAGTTACAAATAAAATTATCTGTAAAAACCAAAACAGCACACGCATCACAACCATATAACGGAGTAAATGCAATTACCACTTTATATGATTGTTATACAAAGTTATTAGAAAAATATCCATTACCAAAAAACAGTGAAGATTATAAAACTTCTATCGCACTTGCTAAACTAGTGGGCGGGGATGCTTTAAATCAAATACCAGGAGACGCAGAAATGTATTTAGATATCCGTCATACTTCAAGTGATAAAAAAGAAGACTTTTTAAATCTTATTAAAGAAATAAACCCAGAAATAAAAATAGAAATTATAACTGCTGGAAACGCATTTATTACTGATATTAATAATCCAAATATACAAATGTATTTAGATATGTGTAAAGACGTTTTAGGATATATGCCTAAAATAATTAAGACTGAAGCCACATCAGATGCAATTTACTTTTCTGACAAAAATATTCCAACAGCCCTAATGAATCCAATCGGTGATTACATGCATTGTCCAAATGAATATGTTAATAAAAATTCATTATTAGATTTATATAAAATTTATGAAAAATTATTGAAAGAAGGAGTGGTAAAATGATGAATGAATTATATAAAACAATGAAACCAATATATTTAGAAAAAGGGATTATTAAACCAATTACTGAATTTGAAGAATTTTCAGATATAATTAATGTATTTACTGAGCCACCATATGGTGAACCTTTAACACTAGAAGATAAAATAGAAGAATATAATGGATATGTGAACCATGGACTAGCTTTAGGGTATTATAATTTTGAAGGAGAAATTATGGGATACATTGGTCTTATGGATGAAGTTGAAGACGAACATAAAGAATATTTTGATAAAAATATCGACCTATTAAAACCATTATATGTATATGGAGTAGCAACCAAAAGTAATTTCCGTGGACATGGGATCGCGACAGTTTTAATTGAAATAATAAATAATTATGCAGTAAATGCAGATATCGATTTTGTTTACTGCAGAATAAATCATAAAGATTCTATGTCTGAGGGTATTTTCCGTAAAAATGGATATACTGATTTATATCAAGAAGGCGAAATAGTATTCCAAGATATTTCAGATCAAGCATTTAGAATAAGTGATAAAACAGATCCAGAAGGTAATTTGAAAAGGTTTTTACTTACACCTATTACTGAAAAAGGTGAAGAGTTTTTAACATTAACTGGTTCTATCCCATATGAAACTAAACAAGTTTCTAAAGAAAAAGTATTCATAAAAAAATAGACAATTTAAGCAAAACACTTAAATTGTTTTTAATTTGACTTTTAAGATAAAACCTAGGCAAAAACGAATTGACTTGTTCAAAGAAAATATTTTCATTTTCCTTAAAAAGAGAAATAACGTATATAAATAATTTTTAGAAAAAGAATTAGAAACTATAAGATACCTAGTAGAAATGAGATACCTCTCATTTTTTCTTTTGTAAAATTTTAATAAGCTAGGACATATACTTAACTGGTGATGCAAGTGTTCTTTAAAAATATCCACACAAGAATGAAAGTAGTACTAATAGTAATTATCTTTTTATTTATTTTAGTAATAGGAAAAGTATTTTATATTCAAGTAATCGATTACGATAAACTAAACGATTATGCCTCTAACTTATGGAGCCGTAACTTACCTGTAAAAGCCGATAGAGGAATAATATACGATAGAGATGGCGGCGTACTCGCTGATAATATAACCACCACATCATTAGTCGTAATTCCAAATCAAATAAAAAACAAAGAAGAAACCGCTAAAAAACTAGCCGAAATACTAAACGTAAATTATGATGCAATGTATAAACACGTAAGTAAAAAAACATCAATAGAAAGAGTTCACCCTGAAGGAAGAAGACTATCATATGAAATAGCCGATGAAATTAGAAATTTAAAAATAGATGGCGTTTATCTAGTAAAAGAATCAAGAAGATATTATGCTTTCGATACATATATGTCCCATACTTTAGGATATGTAGGAATAGATAATCAGGGACTTAGTGGTTTAGAGCTCATGTATGATAAATACCTAACTGGAAAAGACGGTGCTATAAAATATTTTAGTGATGCCAAAGGAAATAAATTAAGTTTAAGTGAAGTATATGAAAAACCACAAGATGGCATGAACCTAACACTAACAATCAATAAAGATATTCAAGCCTCAATCGAACGCGAACTAGATAACGCCGTAACAAAATATAAACCCGATAGAGCAATCGCTATCGCAATGGATCCAAATAGTGGAGAAATATTAGGAATCTCCGCAAGGCCAAATTTTTCACCGAATAATTATCAAAATTATACAATCGAAGAAATAAATAGAAATCTGCCAATATGGGCAACCTATGAACC